>NZ_DBNGVP010000029.1:0-64982 GCF_057119385.1 Archangium sp.
GGTGTGCGCGCGCGCGAAGCGCAGCGCCTCGGGGCTGCGGTACTCGGCGGTGCACGGCGGCAGTGTGCCATGCGTGAGCGGGGGCTCTTCCGCCAGCCAGCCGATTCCGAAGTCCACCAGCACCGGCACCCCGTCCGAGGTGCGCAGCAGGATGTTCTCCAGCTTGAGGTCGCGGTGCAGCACGCCCCGGGCGTGGAGGTGCGCCAGCGCCCGCGCCAGCTCCAGCAGCACGCGCGCCACGCAGCGCGCGCACGGGTTGTCCTCCAGGGCCCACTGCTCCAGCGTCCGGCCCTCCACGAAGTCCATGACGAAGTAGAGCGGGCCGTGCACCGGGTGGGGCCACCTGCCGCATGCGTGGAAGCCCACCACGTTGGGGTGCTGGATGCGCCGCAGGATGCTGATTTCCCGCTGCCCCCGGGCCTCCAGGCTCCGGCCGCGTAGCAGCTTGAGGGCGAAGGGCAGCCCGGCGCGCCGCACCTTGAAGACGAGGCCGTGGCCCCCGGCGCCCAGCGAGGCCTCCACCTCGTACTCCCCCACCTTGTCTCCACGGGCGAGGGGCTGGAAGGAGACTGTCTTCATGAGTCGGGCTGGCTTCATGACCTCCAAGGTCTAGCACGGCTTTCGTCTCCGCTGGCCCCCAGCGGCCCGCGGCGCGTGTTTCACGACGCGGGCGCCTGAAGGGGGTGGTCCTCGTTGTCCATCTCGAAGTCCGTCCTACCCATGAGGAAAGCCCTGTCTGTTCCTACCTGGTGACTTGACCGCCCCTGTCCTGTTCCCCTGAAGTCCAGGGCATGTCCACTCATCTCGGGGTGCACGGCGACCGGCTCGGCGCGCTCGTTCTGACCATGGCCGTGGCCGTGCTGCTCGGCGGGTGCGCCACGGCCCCTCCGCGCGCGAGTTTGACGAGCGGCTTCGGGCTCCACTCGCGGCCCACCGCGCTGCGTGGCGATTCCGAACCGCGGCAACTCGTTGCCACCGCCGCGCCTGGAGCGCCGGAGGGCTCCGCGGGGGGCTTCCCCGAGCAGACGGAGGAACTCTTCCAGACGGAGGACTTCTTCCAGGGGGTGCAGGAGGCCAGTGGCCTCGGGGAAGAGGGGCGTCACCCGGCGGGCGCGGCGCTCTACGTGGAGCAGGCGCGCCAGCTGCTGGGCCGGTTGGCCAAGACGCCGGTGACACAGCGGAGCTTCGCCCCACGCCGGGCGCTGGGCTGGCTGCTGCGCGAGGTGCTCGAGGGGGGCGAGCGCGTGGAGTACGCCGACTTGAAGTGGCGCGCCGAGCGCTTCGTGTGGCTGGTGATGGTGCGTCCGGACGGCTACCTGGTGGCCGCGCTCGATGGCACGCCTCTTCAGCGCCGGGGCCCTCTGCGACTGGTGGAAGGAGAGTGGACGGTAGGCCGCCTCGTGGTGGGAGGCTTCTATTTTTCACACGGTGGAGTCTTCTACCCGGTGAACGAAGCCCTGCGGCGCGAGGACAGCGAGCCCCTGGCGGAACGGGGCCTGGGGAGGGACCCGCTCAACGCCGCGCTCGACGGAGCCCAGGAGGCCCTGGGGGAGATGACGCTGGCGTTGGCGCACTCGGTCCTCAACCCCATCCGCACGCTGGAGGACCTGGGGCAGTTGCCCACGACGGTGGCGTACCTGATAGCCACCTCGCCCGAGTACTTCGCGCGCTACGGGGCCATGTCGAGGGAGGACCAGATACGGGAGGCGGCGCGCCTGTCCACGCACCTGCTCATGCTGCTGGGAGGCGCACGGGCCACGGTGGGCCGCATGGGCGGACTGGGAGCGGACCTGCCAGGGCTGTCGCTCACGGCCAGGGGCGAGCTGGTGCTGGGCGAAGCCGTGGTGGCGGGCTCGGCGGGCACGGTGGGCGTGGACCTGAGCGCCCTCTCCATCCTCCACATGGCGGGAAAGGGCCGGGGCGGCAACACCGGCGGCGCGAGCGGCAAGGCGGGCAAGGCGTCCCAGAAGGCTCCGGCGCGGAGCCCCGGCAGGTGGACGTACAAGAAGCCCACCAACGAGTCCAAGCGCTCCCAGGACTACCAGGAGCAGGTGACGGGGCGGCCCGCGTGGTGGGTGTACATGATTGGGAAACTGGAGTTCGACGGCATCAAGCTGGGGGAACTGCTGGAGGCCAAGGGCCCCGGCTACTGCTCCTTCTTCGAGGCGGACGGCACGCCCAAGGCCTGGTTCGAGGCGTCTGGCGGGTTCACGCAGCTCATGGACCAAGCGGAGAATCAGTCGAGGATGGCCCAGAGGTTGGGAATGCCGGTGAGCTGGCACGTCGCCGACGCCAAGGTGGCGGAGTTCCTTCGCAAGCTCTTCAAGGACAACAACTGGAAGAACATCACGGTCCACCACACGCGGCCCGTGCAGTAGAAAGGAGCACGCATGCAAGAGGCCGATGAGGACTACTACGTGGGAGCGTACTGGGGCCCGCGCCAGGAGACGGCGCTGGAGTGTGCGCGGCGCGCGGAGCTCTTCTTCCACATGCTGGCGCGGTGTGACCCGACGTTCACCCAATGGTACGGGGCGGGCCGTGGCTTCCCCCGCGAGCTGCCGGGCTGGCCCGTCCGCCCGGAGCTGAAGGAGTGGGAGTCCCTCTTCCTCAAGGGCCGGAATCGCACCGACGTCGGCAGGGAGGTCATCGAGGATCTGGGCTTCCGCCAGTATGTGTGGAATGCCAAGAAGGAGGCCACGAAACTCCACCTCTCCTGTGGCAAATACTCGCCGTGGGGAGGCCCCAATCTGTGTCTGCTCTACCCCCCCAGGCAGGGCGCGGTCCGGGAGCGGCTGCTGCGTGCGCCCGCGCTGGCCGAGGTGCTCACGTGCATGGCCACGGCGTGGGACCCCGACTACGCCATCGTCGGCTCAACCGAGATGGTCCGCCTCGTCGAAAAGAGCCAGTGGGAGCGGCAGGTGGGCTGGCTGACATACCTGTCGCGCCGCCTCGGGAAGCTGCCGCCGCTGCCCGCGCCCGTGCGCATCGAGCCGGTGGGGACGCTGGGCTGGCTCCTGGTGCTCTCGCCCGAGCCCATGACGGCCAGCAACCCCGAGCACGTGGCCTTCACCGCCCGCGTGCGCGAGCTGCTCGACCGGGCCGGTCTCATCCAGCTCCCTCGGCCCGAGCCCGCCAGCGAGTGACTCGCGCCAGAAACCGCTGGCTCCTCCCTGCTCAGGTGTAGAGGTCTACACCTGAAGTCCGTTGAGAGCCCGAGGCCCTCTCAGTCGCGTGAGTTACCCTGGCGGCCCCCGGCGAGCACCGACAGGACGACGGGCTGCTCCGGACGGTTGGCCGTGGCCTGGGTTCCCACCGCCGGCGCGGGAGGGGGAGTGGCGGCGGGGCTCGCACCCCGAGGCGCCGGACCCGGGCTGCCCGGGCCGGGGATGCTCTGGTCGATGTCGTCCAGGTCATCCGTGAGCCGGGCCAGGGTGGCCTCGGCCTCCTGCGCCTGCGCCTCCGCCTGCACCAGCGTCAGCTTCCGCAGGTGCATGTCCTCCTTGATCTTGATGAGCGCCTGCTCGCCGATGTCCAGGAAGGCCCTCACCACGTCGCGATCGAACTGCGTCCCGGCGCAGCGGGTGATCTCCGCGATGGCGTTGGCGAAGGTGGTGCCCTTGCGGTAGGGCCGGTCGCTCGTCATCGCGTCCAGCGTGTCCGCCACGGCGAAGATGCGCGCGCCGATGTGGATCTCCTGGCCCCTCAGGTTGCGCGGGTAGCCCTGCCCATCCCAGCGCTCCTGGTGCGACAGCACGATCTGCGCCGGCGTGGCCAGGAAGGGGATGTTCTGGATCATCTGGAAGCCGATGTCCGGATGCTTGCGCATCTCCTGCCACTCCTCGGGCGTGAGCTTGCCCGGCTTGAGCAGCACGGCGTCCGGAACGCCAATCTTGCCGATGTCGTGCAGCAGCGCGCCCCGGCCGATCTCCTCCAGCTCCTGGCCCTTGATGCCCATGCGCTCGGCGACGGCGCTCGTGTAGCGCACCACGCGCTGCGAGTGGTCCGACGTCTCGTGCTCGCGCGCGTCCAGCGCCGCCACCAGCGCCAGCAGCGTGGACTGGTAGGTGTGGGCGATGTCGCGCAGCGCATTGCGCAGCTCGGTGGTCCGGTCCCGGACCTTGCGCTCCAGCTTCTTCTGGTAGCGCTTGCGCGCCAGCTCGATGCGGCGCTTGGCGAGCGCCCGCTCGATGGCGCGGATGAGATCCGTGAGCTTGGGCGGCTTGAGGAGGTAGTCGACAGCGCCCCGGCGCAGGCAGTCCACGGCGGACTCGGTGTCGCCGTAGCCGGTGAGCATGATGACGGAGGTGTCCGGATAGCGCTCACGCAGCTGCTCGAGCAGCCACAGGCCATCCTTTCCCGGCATCTTCATGTCGCTGATGACCAGCGGCGTCTCTTCCTGACTGGCGATGTCCAGGGCCATTTCGGCGCCACTGGCCACCACGCAGTTGTATCCCTCCTCCCTGAGGAGGACGGAGATGACGTCGCGCACGGAATCGTCGTCGTCGACGATCAGGATCCGGGGAGGTACGGGAGGAATGGCTTCCACGGGGGGGATTCTAGGAGGATCGGGCCGCGGAAGGCCAACCCGACGAGGTTTTTCGACTTTTCCGGCCGCTCGGCCGGGTTGTCGGGGGGGTGGAATGTCTCCCCGGCGGCTCAGCGGCGGGGGAAGCGCTCGAAACGGAACGGTGTGAGGTCCACGGAGGGGGTCTCCCCGAGGACGGCCTGGGCCATGAGCCGGGCGGTGAGGGGGGCCAGGAGGATGCCATTGCGGAAGTGGCCCGTGGCCAGGAAGAGGCCGGGCAGGGGTCCGGCCCCCAGGATGGGGAGGTGGTCGTCGGTGTAGGGCCTCAGTCCCGCCCACGTCTCCTGTACCGGGGCCGAGCCCAGCGCCGGGCACAGCTCCATGGCCAGGGCGAGGATCCGGTGCAGCCCCTCGGCCGTGACGTTCTTCTCGAACCCCGCGAATTCGAGGGTGCTGCCGGCGAGGACCCGGCCATCCGCTCGGGGGATGAGGTAGCCCTTGTCGGAGAAGACCACGTGGGAGAAGAGCGGCAGCCGGGTCTGCAACTGCACCATCGCCACAGCCCATCACCCCTCCACCCACGATGATCACGTCGGCGTCACGCATCGCGCCCGCTTGTGCTCGCTCGGGGAGGGGTTTGCAAGCGGGGTTTTCCAGCTTTGTGAGAAGGCCGGGTTGACGAGACGGGGGTGTCTCGGTTACTGAGTGGTCCCGTGCGTTTCGCGTCCAACCCCCATCATCATGCGCATCATCATCGGCCCCCCGACGGGACCGCTCGCCGTGCGCATGCTTGGGTTGACGCGTAAGACGCCCCCCGATGCACCCGCCGCAGTGAACGGAAGCCCGTCCCACCCCGGACGGGCTTTTTTCGTTTCCGCGCTCGTCCGCCCAACCCCCAGGTACCCACGATGCTGAAGATTGCCCTGCCCAACAAAGGCCGCCTGTCCGAAGAGGTTCGCGAGCTGTTCAACGATGCCGGCCTGGAAGTGAAGGTCCGGGGAGAGAGAGCCCTCACCGCGTCGCTCGGCGGCGAGTTCGAGGCCATCTTCGTCCGCGCCCAGGACATCCCCGAGTTCGTCGCCGATGGTGCCGCCGACGCCGGTGTCACCGGGTGGGACCTGGTGTGTGAGTCCGGCCGCGACCTGGACATGCTGATGGACCTGGAGTTCGGCAAATGCCGGCTGGTGGTGGCCGCCCGCGAGGAGAGCGGCATCCAGAAGCTCGAGGACATCCAGGACGGGGTGCGGGTGGCGTCTTCCTTCACGCGGCTGACGGCCGAGTTCTTCACGAAGCGCGGGCAGAAGGTGACGGTGGTGCCGGTGTCGGGCGCCACGGAGATCGCCCCGCACCTGGGCATCGCGGACATCATCGTGGACCTGACGTCCACGGGCTCGACGCTGAAGATGAACGGCCTGCTCGAGGTGGGGACCGTGGTGCAGTCGAGCGCGCGGCTGATCGCCCGGAAGAACCACGCACCCGAGGCGGCGGCGAAGCTGGAGGAGCTGCGGCAGGCGCTGAGCTCGGTGCTGGCGGCCCGGGGCAAGCGCTACCTGATGGCCAACGTGCCGCGCCGCGTGCTGCCCACCGTGCGCGAGGTGCTCCCGGGCCTCAACGGCCCCACCGTGGTGGACGTGCAGGGCGGTGACTTCGTGGCCGTGCACGCCGTGGTGCCCGCCAAGAGCATCTACCGCACCATCGCCGCCCTGAAGAACCTCGGCTGCGAGGGCATCCTCGTCACCCGCATCGAGAGGCTGATGCCGTGAACCCCTCCCTGCTCAAATACCGGGGACGGCTCTCCACGCTGTCCCCCGAGGCGCGCCGCCGCCTGTTGGACCGCACGGGCACGTCGGATGCCCGCGTCGCCCAGCGCACCGCGGACATCATCGCCCGCGTGCGCCGGGATGGAGACAAGGCGCTCCGCGACATGGCGCGCGAGTTCGACCGCGCGGAGTTGCAGTCCCTGGAGGTGCCCCGCTCGGAGTGCGAGGCGGCGCTGGCCTCGCTGGAGCCGAAGCTGAAGGACGCGCTGGCCCGCGCGGCGCGCAACATCGCCAAGGCGCACGCGGCGCAGAAGCCCCAGGCCACCGAGGTGGAGACGGAGCCGGGCATCATCGTGGGCCGCCGGCCGGATCCGCTCGGGCGCGTGGGCGTGTACGCGCCGGGTGGCCGCGCCGTGTACCCGAGCAGCGTGCTCATGGGCGTGGTGCCCGCGAAGGTGGCCGGGGTGGGCGAGGTCATCGTCTGCTCGCCGCCGGGCCCGGATGGGAAGCCCTCGGCGGGTGTGCTGGCGGCGGCGGCCCTGGCTGGCGCGGATCGTGTCTTCGCCCTCGGTGGGGCGGGTGCGGTGGCGGCCCTGGCCTACGGCACCGAGAGCGTGCCCCGGGTGGACCGCATTGTCGGCCCCGGCAATGCCTACGTGGCCGCGGCCAAGCTGCAGGTGGTGGATGCGGTGGCCATCGACGCGCCGGCCGGCCCGAGTGAGATCCTCGTGGTGGCGGACAGCTCGGCGGACCCCGAGGCGGTGGCGCGCGAGATGCTGGCCCAGGCCGAGCATGATCCGGATGCCTGCTGCGTCACGGTGACGGTGGGCGATGTGCTGGCCAAGGCGGTGGCCACGGCGGTGGAGCGGGCGGCGGCCCGGGCGAAGCGCCAGGAGATCGTCACCAGGGCCCTGAGCGAGCGCGGCGCGGTGCTGAGCGTGGACTCGCTGGAGGAGGCCTGGCCCTTCGTGGCCGAGTTCGCTCCCGAGCACCTGCTCATCGCCACCACGTCGCCCATGGCGGACCTGCCCAAGGCGCGCAACGCGGGCACGGTGTTCGTGGGCCAGTACGCCTCGGTGGCCTACGGCGATTACATGACGGGCGCCAACCACGTGCTGCCCACCGCCGGCCTGGCCCGGGCGTATTCGGGGCTGAGCGTGCTCGACTTCTACCGGTGGACCACGTACCAGCGTGTCACGCGCGACGCGGCGGCCCGGCTCGCCGATGACGTGGGCTTGCTGGCCGACAGCGAGGGCCTCTTCGCCCACGCCGATGCCGCTCGCGGCTGGAGGAAGTCATGAGCCTGCCCTCGCGCGCCTCCTACCGCGACATCCCGCTGTACTCTCCCTCCAAGGTGAAGTGCGGCGTGGACCTGAGCGACAACACCAACCTCTTCGGCATGCCCCCGGCCGCCGAGCGCATCCTGCGGGAGACGGCCACCGCCCAGGTGAGCCGCTACCCCGTGGGCTACGCGCCGGACCTCAAGCAGGCCGTGGCCCGCTACACCGGCGTGGACGCCTCGCGCGTCACCACCGGGTGCGGCTCGGACGACGTCATCGACAGCACCCTGCGCGCCTTCCTGGAGCCCGGTGACGTCATCGCCTTCCCGGACCCCACCTTCGTGATGATGTCCTACTTCGCGAAGGTGAACGGCCTGCGCTACGCGGCCGTGCCGCTGAAGGCGGACTTCGACATCGACGTGGACGGGCTGCTCGCCACGGGGGCGAAGCTCATCTATGTGTGCTCGCCCAACAACCCCACGGGCACGGTGGCCTCGCGCGCCGCGCTGGAGCGGTTGATGGACGCCGCGCCCGGCATCGTCCTGCTCGACGAGGCCTACGCCGAGTTCGCCCGGGAGAGCCACCTGGACCTGGCCTCGCGGCCCAACGTGCTGGTGACGCGCACGCTGTCCAAGGCCTTCGGGCTGGCGGGCCTGCGGGTGGGCTACGCGGTGGGCAACCCCACGCTGATCGCCGAGGTGGAGAAGGCCCGGGGTCCCTACAAGGTGACGGGCCTGTCCGAGCGCATCGCCGCCGCGGCGCTGTCCGAGGACGTGCCGTGGATGAAGGCCCGGGCCGAGGAGGCGCTGGCCATCCGCGCCCGGCTGGTGGACGAGCTCGGGAAGCTGGGACTGAAGACGCTGCCGTCCGAGGCCAACTTCGTGATGGTGCCGCTGCCCGGCGCCCCCGCGGTGGCCGAGCGGATGCGGCAGCGGGACGTGAACGTTCGTGCATTCCAGGGACTGAAGGGCATCGGGGACGCGCTGCGCATCGGCTGCGCCCCGTGGAATCAGATCGAGGCGGCGCTCGGAGCGCTGCGGGAGACGTTGCGGTGAGAGTGACACTATTCGACTACGGAGCGGGCAACCTGCACTCGCTGGCCAAGGCGCTCGCCACGGCGCCGGACGTGGAGGTGCGGGTGCAGGAGGATCCGATCCGGGCGCTCGACACGGACCTGTTGGTGCTGCCGGGCGTGGGTGCCTTCGGTGCGGCGGCGGCGCGGCTGGAGCCGGGGCGCGACCAGATGCGGCAGGCCCTGGAGGACGGCCTGCCGTGCCTGGGCATCTGTCTGGGCATGCAGCTCATGTTCGACACCAGCGACGAGGGCGGGGGCTGGGGCCTGGGCTTCTTCCGCGGCCAGGTGACGAAGCTGCGCTCGCGGCGCGTGCCCCACATCGGGTGGAACTCGGTGGAGGAGGACACCGCCCTGAAGAGCGCGAAGCTGGGCAGTGTCTACTACGCGCACAGCTTCGTCTGCCGCGCCGATGAGCCCCGGGTGGTGGTGGGCTGGACGACGCACGAGGAGGACCGTTTCCCCGCGGCGGTGCGGCGCGGCAACGTGCTCGGCGTGCAGTTCCACCCGGAGAAGAGCTCGGCGGCCGGCGTGCGCTTCGTGCAGGCCTTCCTCGAGGAGGTGCGCAAGTGATCGCCATTCCTGCCATCGACCTGCGCGAGGGCGCCTGCGTGCAACTGGTGGGCGGCTCCTACGCCGACGAGCGGGTGCGGGTGAAGGATCCCCTGGACGCGCTGAAGCGCTGGCGCTCGTTCGGCTTCAAGACCTTCCACGTGGTGGACCTGGACGCCGCGCTCGGCAAGGGCTCCAACGAGGGCCCCATCGGGATGCTGCTGACCCACGAGCCCGGCCTCACCTTCTCGGTGGGCGGCGGGGTGCGGAGCATGGCCAAGGCGGAGGCGGTGCTCGCGCTGGGTGCCTCCTACGTGGTGGTGGGCACCAAGGCCATCGAGGATCCGGCGTGGCTGCGCGAGGTGGCCGAGCGCTTCCCGGGCCGGGTGGTGGTGGCCGCGGACGTGAAGGGCCGCGAGGTGGTGACGCGCGGCTGGACGTCGGGCAGCGCCCTGGACATCTCCGACGTGCTTCAGACGCTGGAGCCCCTGTCGCTCGGGGGCCTGCTGGTGACGGCGGTGCACAAGGAGGGGCAGATGGAGGGCGTGGACCTGCCGCTCATGGAGGAGGTGGCCCGGGCGAGCCGGCATCCGCTGTTCGCCTCGGGAGGCGTGACGACGGTGGCGGATCTGCGGGCGCTGGGGCGCGTGGGGGCCTTCGGGGCCGTCATCGGCATGGCGCTGTACACGGGCAAGCTGGACGCCACCGAGGTGGCACGGGGGTTCGCATGACCACCATCGTTCGCGAGACGAAGGAGACGAAGGTCACCGTGGAGATCGCCCTGGGCAAGGGCGTGGCCAGGGTGGACACCGGGCTGCCCTTCTTCGATCACATGCTGTCCACCTTCGCGCGCTACGCGGGCCTGGACCTGACGCTGCACGCGCGGGGAGACCTGCGGCACCACCTCATGGAGGACGTGGCCATCACCCTGGGCACGGCGGTGAACAAGGTGATTCCCGCCACGGCGGCCCGCTACGGCGAGCGCACCATCCCCATGGACGACGCGCTGGTGCAGGCCTGCATCGACGTGGCCGGGCGCTTCTATTACCGGGGGCCGCTGCGCAACAAGCTGTACGAGCACGTCATGCGCTCGTTCTGCGAGCACGCCAGGGTGACGCTGCACCTGCGGATTCTTCGCGGCAAGGACAGCCACCATGTGACGGAGGCGGCCTTCAAGGCGCTCGGCATGGCGCTGCGGGATGCGATGGTGGACTCGGGAGTGGTGTTCAGCACGAAGGGCGCGGTCGCCCTGGAGGTGAAGTGAGATGCTCACGCGGCGGCTGATCGTCTGTCTGGATGTGAAGGGTGGGCGCGTGGTGAAGGGCGTCCAGTTCGAGGGCCTGCGCGACGTGGGCGACCCCGTGGAGCTGGCCATGCGCTACGAGGAGGCGGGCGCCGACGAGGTGACGTTCCTCGACATCTCCGCGAGCAACGAGGAGCGCGGCACGCTGTGGGACCTGGTGCACCGCACGGCGGAGCGGCTGTTCATCCCGCTCACGGTGGGCGGCGGCGTGCGCACGGTGGATGACGTGGGCCGGGCGCTGCGGGCGGGCGCGGACAAGGTGAGCCTCAACTCGGCGGCGGTGGCCCGTCCCGAGGTGCTCACCGAGTGCGCCGAGCGCTTCGGGGCCCAGTGCGTGGTGGCGAGCATCGACGCCAAGCGGGACGGCGGCCGGTGGCGCGTGTACACCCACGGCGGCAAGAAGGCCACGGAGCTGGACGCGGTGACGTGGGCGCGCGAGTGCGTGAAGCGGGGGGCAGGTGAAATCCTGCTCACGAGCATTGACCGGGACGGGGCCCGTTCGGGGTATGACCTGGAGCTGACGCGGACGATCGCCGAGCAGGTGGACGTTCCGGTCATCGCCTCGGGTGGTGCGGGCAACGCGGAGCATGTCCGGGCCGCGTTGCAGGAGGGGAAGGCGGAGGCGGCGCTGGTGGCGGGAATCCTCCACGACGGCGTCACCACGGTCGGGGCGATCAAGGAGCTGCTCCAGAAGAGCGGCCTCGGGATCAGGAGCCTCTGAATGGATGCGCAGACGTTGATGCAGGCGGCGGAGGAAGTGGCTCGCAAGTCGGGCGACGTGGCCCTGGGCTTCTTCCGCCAGGGCGTCACGGTGGACACCAAGGGCGACGGCACGCCGGTGACGGTGGCGGACCGGACCGCCGAGAAGACGGCCCGCGAGTGGATTGAAGCCCGCTTCCCCGAGGACGGCATCCTCGGGGAGGAGTTCGGCGAGACGCGCGCCGGGGCGAAGCGCCGGTGGATCCTGGATCCCATCGACGGGACGAAGACGTTCATCCGGGGCGTGCCGCTGTGGGGCACGCTGGTGGCGGTGGCGGAGGGCGAGAAGATCCTCGCGGGCGCGGCGTACTTCCCGCCGGTGGGGGAGATGCTGGTGGCGGCGCCGGGGCAGGGGTGCTGGTGGAACGGGAAGCGGACGCGGGTGTCGGAGCAGGCGGACCTGTCCAAGGCGGTGGTGCTGTCCACGGACGAGCGCTTCCTGGTGCACCCGGACAGAGGGGCGAAGTGGCGGGCGCTGACGGCGAAGGCGGCCGTGGCCCGGACGTGGGGTGACTGCTACGGCTACCTGCTGCTGGCCACGGGGCGGGCGGAGGTGATGGTGGACGAGCTGCTGTCGCCCTGGGACGCGGCGGCCTTGCAGCCCATCGTCGAGGAGGCGGGCGGAGTGTTCACGGACTGGACGGGGACGCGGACCTCGTTCGGCGGCAATGGAATCGCGACGAACGCGGCGCTCGCGGAGCAGGTGCGCGAGCTGCTGGGTGCGAAGAGGGCATGATGCTGGACTTGTCGAAGCTGGATTTCACCAAGGGCAACGGGCTGGTGACGGTGGTGACGCAGGACGCGCACTCGGGCGACCTGCTGATGGTGGCGCACGCGGACCGCGAGGCGTTGGAGAAGACGCTGGAGACGGGCGAGATGTACTACCGCTCGCGCACGCGGGGCCTGTGGCACAAGGGCGGCACGAGCGGCAACGTGCAGCGCGTGGTGTCCCTGACGGCGGACTGCGATGGGGACGCGGTGCTGGCGCGCGTGACGAAGGCGGGCCCGGCGTGCCACACCGGGGCGGAGACCTGCTTCGACATCGGTCCGGTGGACGCGCTCGTCGAGCTGGATCGCACCATCGCCCAGCGGGCGGCGAAAGCGCCGGAGCCGGGGGAGAAGCCGAGCTACACGCGGCGGCTCCTGGACGACCGCAACCTGCGCATGAAGAAGATCGGCGAGGAGGGCGCGGAGCTGGTGACGGCGTGCGCGGACGGGGACAAGGAGCGCGCGATGGAGGAGGCGGCGGACGTGCTCTACCACGTGCTGGTGGCGGTGCGGCCGCTGGGCATCACGCTGGATGACGTGAAGGCGGTGCTCGCGCGCCGGGCGGGAAGAACTCCCTCTCCCGCCGGGAGAGGGACGGGGTGAGGGTGCCCGTCACCGTACCGAACCCCACTTGGGAACAAGAGTTTGATGAGACGCCGGTGGATACTCGGAGCCTCGCTCTCCGTGCTGCTGTTGGGCCTCGTGTTGGTGCTGTGGCTCGTCCTCCGGGGTGAACCCGGGTCCCCCGCGCGAGGAGCCGAGGCCCCCGCGCGTGCGTCCGGTCCGAGCTCCGCATCGCTGCTCCAGGCTCTGTTCCAGGACACTCCCCCAACCCCGGAGGACCCACGCCTGCACATCCGTGGCCGCGTGCTGGGGGCCCGAGGTCCCGTGGCGGGGGCGGTGGTGCTCGCGTCGGCGCCGGTGCACGGGGAGTCCCTCTCGACACTGCCGTGCAAGGGGAGGGGCTTTCGTTCCGGAGCGACGGTGCTCGACTGCGCTTTTGTTTCCTCGAGCGCGGAGCTGGCGGAGTGGGTGGCACAGCGCCAGGGCGAGGTGCCCGTGCTCGGCCGGGCCACGACGGGGGCGGATGGCTCCTTCACGCTGGAGAAGCTGGAAGCGGGCCGGTACACGCTCTGGGTGGAGAGCGCCGAGGGCACGGGCCTGCGGCACGGCGTGGCCGCGGGGGAGGAGGGGGTGGAGCTGCGGCTCGGCGCGGGCGTGCGGCTGTCGGGCGAGGTCGTCGATGACGGCTCCGATCCCGTTCCGGGCGCGCTCGTCACCGCCATCTTCAACGCGGAGAGCCGCTTCTTCGAGACGCTCACGGATGCGAGCGGCCGGTACCAGCTCGGACCGTTCCCTCCTGGCGAGTACGCATTCGTCGTCTCCAAGGAGGGCCTGAGGAGCAAGACCGACAGGCTGTCGCTCCACTCGACGAAGACGGACAAGACCTTCTTCCTGGAGCGCCCGAGGCGGATCTCCGGCCTCGTCCTGCGCGCGGGGGCTCCGGTGGCGGGGGCGAAGGTGCTGGCCACGGCTCACTCGCTCGCCTTCGGGGACGAGACCGTCACCTTCACGGACGCGCGGGGACGCTTCTTCCTCGAGGGACTGAGGCCCGGGCTCCAGAAGCTCTTCGCCACGCACGCCGGGGAGGGTGCCAGCGCGGAGGTGCCCATCTTCGAGGAGACGCTCGAGCGCACGGACATCACGCTCGAGCTGGCGCCAGCCGCCGAGGTGCACGGGGTGGTACGCGACGACTCGGGGCAACCCATCGAGGGGGCACATGTCTCCACGAATCTGAGGCTGGAGCGCAGCTCGGTGCTGTTGCTGGTGGAGACGGACGCGGAGGGGCGCTACCGGCTGGCTCCGGTGTGGCCCGGCCCGGTGCGCTTCGAGGTCTCCAAGCGGGAGGACTTCCAGCTCCACCACTCCGAGCGGACCCTCCCGGCGGGGGAGAGCACCGTGGACTTCACCCTGACGCGCTGGCTGCGCGTCGACGGCGTCCTGGTGGACACGGAGGAGCGGCCCATCGAGGGCGAGTACGCGGTGCTGGCGCCGCTCGAGGGCTGGGAGAAGGGAGTCTGGGACAAGGTCCAGACGGGACCGGAGGGACGCTTCTCCCTCATCGCGCCCCAGCCCGGGCGCCACATGCTCCACATCGGAGGCCGGCGGGTGCGCTACCGCGCGGTGGAGGTGCTCGCCCCATCGAGCCAGCACGTCGTCGCCGAGCGCTTTCCCTCCGTGGTGGGAGAGGTGGTGGACGAGGCGGGCATGCCCATGCCTGGTGTCGCGGTGGGGCTCTGGCCCGAGGGCTCCGGGAAGCTCCGCGAGCAGCTCGACGGGGACAAGACGGATGCCTGGGGACGCTTCGCGCTCTCGGTCCCCGAGGCGGGGCGCTACCGGCTCGCCGCGGAGCTGGATGAGAACACGCTCGTCCGTGCGGCCTCTCAGCTCATCTCGCTCGGAGGGGGCGAGACCCGGCTGAAGCTGCTCGTCCCAACGGGAAGGCCCGTGTCGGGAGTGGTGGTGGATCCGCGCGGCAATCCCATTCCGCGAATCCGTCTGCGCGTGAGAGCGCCCCAGGAGTTCGAGGACGTGGGAGGCGGCTGGTCGTTCCGGGGCGTGAGCACGGATGAGGACGGCCGTTTCTCCTTCCACGAGCTCGCGGGCGAGGAGCTCCTCCTGCACGTCTGGGAGCCAGGTTATGACTTCGACGCCTCGCACGGCATCGGGCCTCGGGGTCCCCTGCGCCTCAGGCCTGGAGACTCGTGGTTGCGCCTCGTGCTCGTCCGGGTAGGACCTGTCCGGGACCCGTACGAGAAGTTCAGGGAGGACGAGGAGTTGGGCGATTGAAACCCTCTGGGCCATGTCTTCCATTCCAGACAATCCCTCTCTTGCTGGGGCTTCGCCGGGCCCACTGAAAGTCATACAAAAGCCATGTCATTCCTCTTCACTCTCGGCGAAAGTCTCCAGGCCGTTCAAACGCCAGGGAGGCTGAATGACGAAGGTGAGTCTTCGGAAGAGGATCCTGCCGTGGGTCTGTGCGTGGGCCGTGGGCTGCGGACCCGCCGGAGGGGGAGATGAACCCCAGACGTTGTCTGTGAGGCAGGACGCGGCCGAGGGCGGTGTGGTGCTGCAACCCAACGTCATCCAGGGCCGGGTGCGGTTCACCAACCAGAACCCGGAGATCCTGCAGATGCTGGAGACGGACCCCCGGCGTCTGGCGCTGGTGACGGCCACCAGCACGAGCCCCACGGGCTACCAGGCGCGCTCGGAGTTGCGCAACCTGACGAGCATGAGGAACGGGTTCGACTTCGAGCTGTCCGTGGAGTCGAGCGTGGGGGGCGACACCGGGATCCTCTACACGGTGGCTCCGCGTTGGACGTCGAGGCTCATCCCCGACGACGCCGTCTACTCCTTCCAGCCCGCCACGGGCGTGAGGGTCCGTCCCCTCCATCAGCAGCCCGAGCCGGCCGAGCTGGAATTCCAGGAGTGTACCGGGGTGGTGCAGCTCCAGTGGGGCACCGACGAGACGTGCGCCCAACCCGTGGGGGTGTTCGACGTCTACTGGGGCGGCCACTACCAGGGCCGTTACACTTCGGGACGTCTCAACTCCTTCGTTCGTGGGGGGACGAGCGGGAAGACGAGGGTGGTGTATCGGGTGGGGACGAGTCTCGCCACCGATTCGCGTACCCTGTCGAGGGATGTGGAGTGGAGCGCGGCCTGTGACGAGGTCGTCAAGGTGTGCATCGCCGTTCCGGGACCCGGAGAACTGGGGGCTCTCACCGGACCCTGGGACATCGTGGGCGAGCAGACGCTGTGGGAGCGGTCCGTTTCGATCCACGGTGGACCCGATAGCAATGTCCGCCGGGTGAGCGCCTCGGGCCTTGATGTGGTGAGGGCACCGGTCTCGGAGCCGAGCCGTTGGTGGACGGCCCCGAACCTCGTGCCGGGTCAATATTCGAGTTGGGGCCGCGGGCATCTGCGCGCGGGACGCGAGTTCACCTGGTTCAATACCCCCACCATTGGCCCCATCACAGCGGTCGCGGGGCGGACCCTGCCGGTGTCTCGGGAAGAGGCAGGGGGCCCGCGCTACCCCTTCGTCATGCGGCCCGCGTACATCCATGGGGCCATCCGCCTGGCGGATCCCTACGTCGCCGCGAACCCGGGGGCCTCCAGCTCCCTGGAGGGACTCTTCTTCGAGGCGGATCATGACAGCAACAAGGACGGGCGGCCCAACTACACCTCCTTCTTCCAGACCGGCCGGTACAGCACGTCCCTGCGGGCGAGGGTGGGTGACGGCTGGTCCTCCACGTCGTTCCGCAACGCGTTCGACACGGCGCGGGGAGAGCTGAGCTCCAGCTACGAGCAGGCGCTCATGAGCGCTTATGATGAGCCCAGGACTTCCACCCAGGAGATGCTCCGGCTCGGCTTCTGGACGCAGGGGTACACCCGCGTCACCCGGCCCGGGGCGTATGATCCGGCGAGCTATCGCCATGGCTGGCTCGACCTCTCCCAGAAGAAGAGCCCCTCCGCGCTGCTCGGCCCCGGGCAGCAGCACCGGGTGGACCACGAATACTGCTTCAATGAGGTGCAGCTCGAGTATTCGACGGCGGGCCAGCGCTTCTTCAATCCGTCCGTGGTGGTGAGTGGACGGCTCAAGGGCACGGACTGGCGGGGCGTGGCCGCGGACTACACCGTCTCGGGAACGATGTGGGGCATCCCCGCGGCGGTGGGCATTCCGGAGGCCGAGGCCATCACCTACGCCGCGTCGAGCGGCTCGGTGCGCCTGGCTCTGCCACAGGGGGACTACACGCTGACGCCGGGGGCCAGCTTCGTCAACGACAGCGGCCAGGTGAACACGGCCACCTTCCGGCCCCAGCAGTTCACCCTGGGGTGCGGCCAGCGGCTCAAGCTGGTGCCGCCGCTGGCGGTGAACCTGCACCCGCGGCCGTCCTGTGCGGCGAGCGGCTCGGTGACGGTGTCGGGCGTGGTGAAGAGCAGCCCCGCCGAGGTGGATCGCATCTGGTACCAGGTGGGCGATGGCCCCGAGGTGACGTACTGCACGAACTGCGGGATCGATCCGGGCTTCTCCTTCCCGGTGTCGCTCCAGACGTGCGGCAACACGGTGAAGGTGTCCGCCTTCAGCGCGGGGCTGCCCGCGCCGGCCACCGGCTTCCAGGAGCTCGTCTGGGATGACCCGGCCGATGGCCCGAGCTGCGCGGACTCCACGTGTGTCAACCGCCCGCCGGTGGCGCGTTGCCGCAACGTGCGGCTGCCCGCGGATGGGACGTGCCAGGGCAGTGCCTCGGTGGAGGATGGCTCGGAGGACCCGGAGGACGGAGCGGTGACGTGCACGCAGTCACCTGCGGGCCCCTACGCGAAGGGCACGCACCCGGTGACGCTCACCTGCACCGACTCGCAGGGCGCCAGCGCCTCGTGTGAGGCGACGGTGACGGTGCTCGACGAGACGGCGCCCTCGCTGGTGTGCCCGGCGGTGCCGGCGCTCGAGTGCGGCGAGGGGGGGGCGGTGGCCAGTTTCGCGCCCTCGGCCCGGGACGCCTGCGGCGCGGTGAGCCCCGTGTGCTCGCCAGCCTCGGGCAGCCATTTCGCCCTGGGCTCCACCCCCGTGAGCTGCTCGGCCATGGATGGAGCGGGCAACGCGGCGAGCTGCGTCTTCCCGGTGACGGTGGTGGACACGCGGGCTGCCGAGCTGGTGCTCAACGGGCCGGCGGTCCTCACGCTGCGCCGCGGGCTGGACGCGTATACCGAGCAGGGCGCGACGGCCTCGGATGCGTGCCAGGGAGATCTGTCCTCGCAGGTGGCCATCTCCGGCGCCGTGGATACGACGGAGGCCGGGCGCTACACCGTCTCCTACTCGGTGACGGATGCGTCCGGGAACACGGCCAGTGCCACGCGCGTGGTGGACGTGGTGGGCGAGCCGGTGTGCTCCGCGACGCCCGCCACGACGGGGTGGGGCACCACCGGCCGCTTGTCGGCGCAGCGCCTGCTGCACACCGCCACCCGGCTGGCCGGAGGCAAGGTGCTGGTGGTGGGGGGCTACACGTGGGCCTCGGAGCTGTACGAACCGGCCACCAGGAGCTGGACGGCCACGGGCAGTGCCCTGGCCACCCACCGCGAGCACACGGCGACGCCGCTGATGGATGGCCGGGTGCTGGTGGCGGGCGGGGATGGCAGTGAGAGCGGCGACTTCGTGGAGGTATATGACCCGGCCACGGGCCTGTGGTCGCTCACCGGCCGGATGGGGATGGCGCGCCGCCAGCACACGGCGGTGGGGCTGACGGATGGGCGGGTGCTCGTCACGGGCGGGCTGGATGATGGCGGGCTGCTGCTGGCCTCGGCGGAGGTGTATGACCCGGCCACCGGGCTGTGGACGGCCACCGGACGCATGGGGACGGCGCGCCGCAACCACACGGCGACGGTGCTGCCCTCGGGCCAGGTGCTGGTGACGGGAGGCACGGATTCGGGGGGAGCGCTGCTGGCCTCGGTGGAGGTGTATGACCCGGCCACTGGCGCCTGGGCTTCCGTTCGCGGCATGGGAACGGCCCGGCGCTACCACACGGCGACGGTGCTGCCCTCGGGCCGTGTGCTCGTGGCGGGTGGAGCGGGGCAGGAGGCGCCCGCGAGCGCCACGGCGGAGGTGTATGACCCGGTCAGCGGGGAGTGGAGCTCCGCGGGGAGCATGGGCCAGCCGCGGCGCTACCACACGGCGACGGTGCTGGCTTCGGGCAAGGTGCTGGTGGTGGGCGGCTACCACGAGGCCACGGGCATCCACACGTCGGCGGAGGTGTACGAGCCGGCCACGGGCCTGTGGTGCGCGGTGGCGAGCCTGGGCGTAGCGCGCTACCAGCACACCGCCACGTTGCTGGACTCCGACAGGGTGCTGGTGGCCGGAGGCACGAGCAACGGCGACCAGGCGTCCGCGGAGCTGTATGACCCGGGCGTGAAGTAGCTCCCGGACGCAGCCTGTTCTGGCGCCGCCCCTCACCCTCCGAAGTCCGCCCTCGGCTTCGCACCGGGAGACCCCCACGGGCCCCCGTGCATCCGTCTCCAGCACCCACTCCGTGCCCTGGGCCCTGTTCCAGGCCGCTCCCGCCGCTTCCCGAGCCACGCGCCTCCCCATCCGAGGGCTGGTGCGTGGCTCGAAGGGCCCCGTGGCGGGGGCGGTGGTGCTCGCCGCGGCACTGGGTCATGACTTCGACGCCTCGCACGGCATCGGGCCTCGGGGTCCCCTGCGCCTCAGGCCTGGGGATTCTTGGTTGCGCCTCGTGCTCGTCCGGGTAGGACCTGTCCGGGACCCGTACGAGAAGTTCAGGGAGGACGAGGAGCCGGGCGATTGAAACCCATGCGCGTGATGTGCATGGAGGGGCCGGACACCGTGCCCTCCGTCTCAATCGTCGTATAGGCCCGCCAGGAATTGCTGAAAGCTGTCGGCGACGGGGTAGACCTGAGCCTCTGTTGAGACGAGCACGATCCGGGGCTCCTCGAGTGACTCCCTGTAGTCGAAGCAGATCGGCTCGCCGCCTGGGGTATCGCCGAACGGGTAGATCCGCGGTGGAATGTAGGGCCGGAAGACGTCGTACTTGTGCTGGATGAAGTAGGTTTCGTGTTCTGGATGCTCTGTCACCGTCAGCAGCACGCTGAGCGCATTGGAGCTCCTGCCGACATTGAAGGAGTTGGGGACCGGGGTCATGCCCTGGTAGAGCGAGACCAGCCGCTTGTATTCACCGGGTAGCCGGACACCCCAGGTGGTCTCAATCCGCTCGATTTCACCTGGAAGGGCAGGGTGGGGCTCCTTCCACAAGTAGCTCCGCCAGCGGAGGCTCATTCTCCAGCGCTCCTTTCTCTTCTCATGGTGCCTTGTAACCACCGCCCCAGATGGACATCCCTCCCGTGTGGGGCATGGCCAGGTCATGGGCGCTTCTCGTGATGAGCTGCATCCTCCCGACATCCTGATGGTGGTGCCAGGTATGGCCTACCGGAGGCTCCTTGCTCATGGGGAGATGCATGATGTCATCCGGTGAAGTCGTCAGGGGACTCATCAGGGGAGTCATCTCCGCGTGATATCCCCTCTCCCCCCGGGAGAGGGACGGGGTGAGGGTACCCGTCCCCGTGTTCAACCCCACTCGGCCATCCTCTCGAGCCGGGTGGGGCCTCACCCCGCGAGCGCGAGCTCGACGCGGCCGTGCTGTTCATCGGTGGAGGCCACGCGCACCTGCAGGGGCATGCCGATGGTGAAGGTGCGCGAGGCGCTCACGAGCGACGTCTCCCGGGGATCGGGCTGGTAGGGCCCGTCGGGCAGCGACTCCGCGGGGAGGTTGGCTTCCACCAGCATGCCATCGAGCTGGACGAGCAGCCCGGAGGGCCGCACGCGGGTGATCCGTCCGGTGAACTCGCGGCCCACGTGCGAGGCCATCACCCGCGCCTCCAGCACGCGGTGGCGATCCTTCTCGGCGCGGCTGGCGGTGCGGGAGCGCTCGTTGAGGTGCACCCCGAGCTGCTCGATGGCGGGGTCCTCGTGCACGAAGTCGCGGCGGCCGCGCAGGTACTGCTTGAGGGCGCGGTGGACGGAGAGGTCCGCGTAGCGCCGGATGGGCGAGGTGAAGTGGAGGTAGGCGCGGGCGGCGAGGCCGAAGTGCATGGCCGGAACCACGGTGTAGCGAGAGGGCCCCAGCGAGCGCCGCAGCACCGAGCGCAGGGCCGGTTCCGCGGTGCACCCCGCGATCTGCCGATCGAACGCGGCGAGCGCCAGCGGGGTGAGCCTGCGGCCGAAGCCCGCGCCGAAGCCCGAGTGCTGCGCGAAGGCGGCCAGGTCCGCCACGCGCTGCGGCTCCGGCTCGTCCTGGACGCGGAAGAGGGCGGGGACGCCGCGATCGATGAGCCAGCCCGCGATGGCCTCGTTGGCGGCGACCATGAAGCGCTCCACCATCGTGTGCGCCGTCGTGGGCCGCACGGCCTCGATGCCGGAGACCTCGCCCGTCTCCTCGTCGAAGGTGAAGCGGGCCTCGTCGCGTGACATCTCGATGCCACCGCGCCCGGCCCGCGCCACCGCCAGCCGCGCCGCCGCCGCGCGGAACCAGGGCATGGCCTCGCGCACCGCCGCCATGGGCCCGGACACCTCGCCCTTGTCGAGGTAGTCCGCCACCTCCGTGTAGCTCAGCTTCGCCCACGAGCGGATGAGGCTCTCGTAGACGTCCGCCGCGGTGACGCGGCCCTCGGGGTCGATGCGCAGCTCCACCGTGAGGCACAGCCGATCCTCTCCGGGCACGAGGCTGAGCCAGTTCGTCGAGAGCTCCTCGGGGAGCATGGGCAGCATGGCACCGGCGAGGTACACGCTGGTGGCCCGCTCGCGCGCCACCCGGTCCAACGCGGAGCCCTCGGTGACGAACTCGGCGGGGTCGGCGATGGAGACGAACAGGCGCAGGGCCCCGTCGCCGCCCGCGGGCAGCACGGAGATGGCGTCGTCGATGACGCGCGTGGACGGGGCGTCCACGGTGACGGTGGGCACCTGGCGCAGGTCGCGCCGTCCCCTGAGCGCATGCGGCACGGTGAGGACCCGTTGCACCTCGGCGTGGACCTCGGGGTCGAAGTCGCGGCGCAGCCCATGGCGCACGATGATGCGCTCCAGCGAGCGATCCGCTCCGGGCTCCAGCTTGCGCAGCAACCACGCCTTGCCGTCGGCGACGCGGGCCACCACCGCGTCCTGGGGCTGCACCTCGACGCCGGCCGTCTCCAGCGGCCAGTCACCGTTGCCCACGTCGCGGTCGATGCGCAGGTGGACGGCGCCCTTGCGCAGCACCACCTCGCCGAAGATCTCCTGGCGTGGGCGCTTCAGCAGGGACAGTCCGCTCGCGCTCCACCGGCCATCCTCCGAGGCCGTCACCGTCGCGGAGACGACGTCATCGGCGAGGTACGGGTTGAGCTCGGGCGGCGGGATGAACGCGGAGAGCACCTCGTCGGAGCCGGACGGCTGCACGACGAGGAAGCCGAAGCCGCGAGGGTGGACGTCGATGCGGCCGGTGACGGTGCGCGAAGGGGAGGGCGTTTCCATGGGGCGCCGGCATGCTACCCGCCGCGTGGCGGTGGCTGTACGCCACAAATGGTGGCGAGGGTGCGCACCAACTTGTCGAAGCTATCCGAGCGCGCCCTGACATGTGGAATGTCGAGCTGCTGTGTCTCCGTGAGTTGATGCGCCGTGGGCCGATAATTCTGGACGAAGCGAGCCATGGCTCCCTTGGCATCGCGGATCTGCTCGGGAGACGAGGCCAGTCCTGCCTTGGTGCGCTCTCCATCCGGCCGGCTCCAGAGCAGCCAGGATTCGTACTCTCGGCACGCCATCACTGCACCACCCGTCACGATGGAGGTGACGATGGCGCTGGCATCAGGTCCCCAGACCGCAGGGCAGTCGTCGTCCGCATCGCAGAGCACGATGACTGCCTGGGCTTTTTCCTGTCGTTGTGCAAGCCGGACGAAACGTTCGACTTCTTTTCTGACACAGGGGCGGCGGGGACTGGGGTGCTTCCCATCCACGAGTTGACCACGTGGCATCTTCAGGGCCGCTTCGGTGACCCTCCAGTCCGAGACCTGGAGGTAATTGAAGAGGATGCGGTTGCAGAGCCTGGGGAAGGACTGCTTCTCGCCCTCTCCCTCGACGATGCATGCGAGGCGCTTCATGGCGTGGTAGGGGGCTCGAGGGTCGCGGGTGCATCTCCCTGGATCCGCAAGGGCGTTGTCCTCATCAACTCGGCGGCACTGAAGAGTCCCTCCCGCACGATCTGACGTTGTTCGGTGTCCAGAGGACCAACGCGGGTGACGCCCGAACGATAGTCACAGACCAGGAGCTCCTCGTCCTTGGCCGCGTCGAGAAGTTCCGGGCTGTGCGTGGTGATGAGCACGGCACCGCGCTGGGATGCCTGCTTCAACGCTTCGAAGAGCACGGCGGTTGCCCCTGGGTGGAGGTGAACTTCTGGCTCCTCGACGATCAGGACCGCTTGCGGCTCCAGTTGCCGGGCGGCAACGAGGATGCCCAACGCGCGGAGCGCACCATCCGACATCTCCATGGCCGTGAATGGAGCAACACCCCCCGTGGCCTGGCGCTGATTGAACTCCAGCGTCCAGTAGTGACCGGCCTTGGGCGTATCAATCTCCACCAACCCCGGGACCATTCGTTTCATTGATTCGAGAACGTCCTCGTACGAGCCGTCCTTGCGCTTGCGGAGGTGATCGATCGCCTCCGCGATGTTGCTGCCTGATTCGTTGAGGAAGACCTCATCGGAACCGAGGTAGGGTTTTCTCATCTCGTCGGGATTCAACCGGTATCGGCGCATCCCATGAGCGGGAATGCCCATGGGCTTGTTGGAATTCAAGATGGAAATCTGCTTCAAGAACAGCGCGAGGCTTGCCTGGGGAGCCAAGGGAGGAAGTTGTACCGGCTGGGGCGGGGATAGCTGGACGATGCCATCCTCACCTCGGGAGACCGTACCAACGGTCGCGCCATCCTTGACTTCGTCCACGCTTTCGCTGGCGAACTTCCAGGACTTGCCCTGGTCGAACTCGATGACGCAATCATACTGCGTGTAGTTGTTGTCGAGCGCCGCCCGGGATGCCGCAACACGGAGAGAGAGGAGGACTTCGCCTCGTGGCGCCCGCTGCCAGCGCCGCAACCCCGTGATTCCTCCGCGGCGCGTAATCGCGGCGGATGCATCCGTCAGTTCGCTGATGAAAACGAGTGCATCGGCGAAGTTCGACTTTCCACTGCCGTTGGGACCGACCAGCACGGTGAAGGGCGCGAGATCGACTCGAGCGCTCTCGATGCTCCGGTAGTTCTTCAGCTCGATGCGACGCCACATGCAGGGCACTCTCCTTGCCTGGCTGTAAGGTCTACCAGAAGGAACTGGGGTCAGGGCGATATCCCACCCCGCTTCAGTGCGCGGGGACGAGCTTGTTGCCCTCGCGCCGCCAGGAGAGCGGCAGCCGGGCGCGCACCTGGGGAGTGCCTCCGGGCTCCTGCCGCTCCACGCGCACGGCCTGGTCGTCCAGCGACAGCTTCCAGGTCTCACCGGAGGGGCCCCGTGCCTCGGACTCCGGCTGCGCGGAGGGCATCCGGGGCGGCTCCTTCGGGGTGCTCCAGGTCCTGCCTCCGTCACGTGTGGTGATGGCTCGGACCGGGGCGTTCTCCTCGTTCGCGTCCGACAGCCACACCGTGCCCCGTTGGCCATCCGTCCACTCCATCTGCTCCGGCCACTCGGACCAGACGGCCTTGGGCAGCCTGCTCCGGCGCTTCCACGTCGCCCCGCAGTCCGAGCTCGCGAACAGGGTCAGCTCCCCCGGGCCCTCCGTGGTCCAGCCCACGAGGACCCGGCCCTGGCAGCCCTCGAACTCCACGAAGAGCACCTCGCTGTGCTCCACCGCGGGGAGGACCTCGGTCCAATGCGCTCCACCGTCCGTGCTGCGCAGCAGCAGGGCGCGCAGGGGATGCGAGGGCACGGAGAGCTTGCCGGAGAGGTAGAGGCCCGCCTCCGCTCGTGCCGGAGCCGTGAGCCCCGTGAGGGTCATCGTGACCTCGTCGCCGGACTCGGCCGCGCCCGCTCTCAGTGTCACGGGCGGCGGGGGTGGGGCGGCGAGCAGCGCGCAGAGACACAGGAGGATCATCCGGCAACTCCTCGGTTCGGGAAGGCGAGGAGACCCGCACCGTGGGAGTGTGTCCATGAAATTCCGGACAAGCGTGGGTCCTCGGCGGGCCACAGCGGGACCATTCCCCTGCCCGCCTGGTTTCGAAAAGCCCGGATTGGCCCCAGAATGCTGCCATGGCGCTTCCCATTTCCGTCGAGACGAGCCAGGACCTCCCCCCGCCACACGAGCCCCACGCCGAGGCCTCTTCGGGTCCCGAGAAGGTCTCGGGGCTCCTGCGCTTGCTGGACTTCTTCCTCTCGGACGCCATGCGCCACGCGCCTCCCGGAGATCTCGTCCGCCACCGGGTGCTCGTGGGCTCCGCGTGTTTCATGGTGGTGTTCACCCTGGTGTACACGGTGGGCACGGTGTTCGCGCCGTACTCCGCCCTCCCGAGCGCCATGGGCGTGTTCTACCTGGTGGCGCTGCTGGCGGCGCGCAAGGCCACCACGATCGAGGGTCCCGCGTTCTTCATGTTGGCGGGCATCACGGGCAGTTTCGTGGGCGGCCTCTTCATGAACGAGCCCCACCGCGAAGGCGGCGTGCACGCCATCTACCTGCTGCTGCCCGCCCTCGCCGTGTACCTGCTGGGGACGCGCCAGGCGCTGCTCTACACCCTCGTCGTCGCCGTGATGATGGACGGAGTCCATCCGCTCTCCGTCGTGGACCGCCTCGGCCTGTCCTCCCAGGACGCGGTGTCCCGGTTCTGGATCCGGCACGCCATGTCGGGCTTCACCTTCGTGGGCATCTGGGGACTGAGCGCGTTGCACAGCATCGCGCGGGCCGCGGCCTACCATTCGCTCGAGTGGGCCTTGAAGAAGCTTCGGGGCAGTGAGCGCAAGTTGAGCAGCATCATCGAGAGCACCGATGACATCGTGGCCTCGGTGGACACCGAGGGGCGCCTGCTCGTCGCCAACTCGGCCATGAGACAATTCCACCGGAAGCTCTTCGGCGCGGAGCTGGAGCTGGGGCAGCCGCTCTTGCGCAACTCGACGCCGGAGCGGACCCAGCTCTGGTCGGAGCGCTTTGCCCAGGTGCAGCGAGGCCAGCGCCTGCGCATGGAGGACACCTTCATCCTGGAGGGCTCGCGGGTCGTGCTGGACATCTGCCTGCACCCCATCCTGGCGGAGGACGGCCAGACGGTGGGGGTGACGCTCTTCGGCCATGACATCACCAGCCGCAAGGAGGCGGAGGTCCGGCTGGGAGAGATGCACCGCACCCTGGTGGATGTCTCCCGCCAGATGGGCATGGCCGAGGTCGCCACCGGTGTGCTCCACAACGTGGGCAACACCCTCAACAGCGTCAACATCTCCACCACGCTCGTCACCGAGCAGCTCCGCCGCTCCCGCGTCACCGGACTGGCCAAGGCCACCAGCCTGTTGCGCGAGCACTCCGCGGACATGGCCTCCTTCCTCACCCAGGACACGCAGGGCAAGCAGCTGCCGCCCTATCTGGTCGCGGTGTCGGATCAGCTGGTGGAGGAGCGGGAGAACATGCTCAAGGAGATGGAGTCGCTCGGCCACAGTGTCGAGCACATCAAGTCCATCGTCAGCATGCAGCAGCGGCACGCGCGCTCGGCGGGAGCGGTGGAGCAGGTGGCCGTGCCCCAGCTCATCGACGAGGCCCTGCGCCTGCACGCCATCTCCTTCGAGCGGCTGGCCATCCGCATCGAGCGCGAGTACGCCGAGGTGCCGGAGATCTTCGTGGATCGGCACAAGCTGCTGCAGATCCTCATCAACCTGCTGAGCAACGCGCGCCACGCGTTGGTGGACAGCCGGCAAGCGGACAAGTGTCTGCGCATCCACGTTCAGCGCACGTCCGAGGCGGAGCGGCTGCGCATCGAGGTGAAGGACAATGGGGTGGGCATCGCCGCGGAGAACCTGGCGCGCATGTTCACCCAGGGCTTCACCACCAAGAAGGACGGGCACGGCTTCGGGCTGCACATCAGCGCCCTGGCCGCCGAGGAGATGAAGGGGAAGCTGTCCTGCACCAGCCCCGGCCCCGGCCATGGCGCCACCTTCACGCTCGATCTGCCCGTGAAGGTCGAGGCCGCCTGAGCGTGTCCCCTCCCCGGGGAAGGGGAGGGGGAGACCCGGTCAAGTGGGGGGGAGTGCTCGTTCCACCAGCGACACCAGGTCCGCCTGGACGCCCAGCACCGCGAAGCCGAAGTTGCCCCAGTTGTAGATGTCCCGCTGCTTCACGTCCGCACCGCCCCCGAGCAGCCGCAGCCGCGCGTAGGCGTGCACGTCACCCTTCGTGTTCAACGGAAGGCCCAGCGTCAGCGCCACGTCGTAGATGCCGCCCGTCGTGTTGCCGAGCAGTCCGAGGGTGGACAGCGCATCCGCCTCGAGTCCCGCCCACACGCGCGAGGGCAGCTCGTAGCGCAGCCGCGTCTTCAACGCGCCCACCACGCCGATGTCGCTCTCCTTCGCGTAGCGCGTTCCGTCCACCGAGCCGAAGGCCACCACCGCGTTGCGGATCTGCACGCTCGCGCCGATGTCCCAGGTGAAGCGCTCTCCGTTGACGAGCCGGTACAGGTAGCTGGCCCGGTACCCCTCGAAGAGGTAGCGGCTGTCCACCACGGTGCCCGTGGGGAACAGCGTGCCCCGGAAGTCGATGTCCTTCGCCAGCGTCGCGCGCGTGGTGATGTCGAAGGGCGCGTACAGCAGGATGATGCCGTGCCGCTGCCCCAGCCGCGCCTCCAGCGCGATGCGTTGGCTGCGGTACAGGTTGTCTTTCTGGTTGATGTCGCCGGCCTCGTACGAGGTGCCCGTCGGGCCGTAGCGTCCATCATTCTGGAAGATGGCGGCCGGCCCCGTCTCGTACTCGGCGACGAGCGCCGACAGCGGACTTTGGGCCAGGGCGGGAGTGGACATCAGCA
Organism: Archangium sp.; assembly: GCF_057119385.1. NCBI lineage: Bacteria > Pseudomonadati > Myxococcota > Myxococcia > Myxococcales > Archangiaceae > Archangium > Archangium sp. The sequence goes on from NZ_DBNGVP010000029.1 coordinate 27,588, forward strand.
TCAGGGCGAGCAGGTGGATTCGCATAGAGGCCCCTTGGATGCTGAACCGCTCACCGCGTTCCGCGCGCCTCCACCTCGTTCAGCGTGAGCGTGTCCTTGTCCGGAAACACACTGAGCGCCTCCACGTCCAGCAGTGGTACCGGCAGCGCGCAGGTCTCCCACTGGCCGGTACCCTTGAAGCGGCAGGCCACCGGATCCACGAAGCTCGTGTTGCTGTCCGGGTCGTGCTTCCCCAGGCCCTCCGCGGTGCGGACGGCGGCGCGCAACGTGCCCGGGCCCCTGGCGCGCACCCGCAGCGCGGACAGCTGGCGCACGGGCGGCTCGAACACCGCGCTCAGCGCGCCGTCCTTCTGCCAGCGGTCTCCCTGGGGCTTCGCCGCGAGCGCCACGCCCGTGGCCTCCTGTCCGTCGAAGGACTGCTCTCCACCCGGAATCCCCACGGTGCGGTCCGGTTTCAGCACGGCGCTCTCGCCGGCCGGCCTCTCCTGGACGAGCTGCGTCAACGCGGGGACGGCGCCGCGCACCACGGCCGCGTGCAGCACGTTCGCGGGGAGCTGGCCCGCCTTCGCGCACACCGGGGCCAGCTGGCCAAGCGTCTCCTTCTGCGCATCCGTGAGGCTGTCCTGGGGCAGGGCGGCGGGAGCCAGCAGGGCGCGCGACACCTCGGTACAGGCTTCCGGTGTCCCCGGCCCGGCATGTTCCAGGTACCAGCGCAGGTTGGAGGAGTCGGCCGGGCGTCCCGCCATCAGCCCCAGCACCGCGCGTGTGACATGACTCGCACAGGGGTTGGCTCCGGCCTGGCACCGCTGGCACAGGGTCTCCAGCAGCTCCCGCAGGGGCGGCGCGCCCGCCTCGAGCTGCGAGCGGGCATCCAGGGCCGGGCCGAGCTCACAGGCGCGCACCGGGGGCTTCGGGCAGGCGTCGAGCTGTTGCCGGGCCCTCGCGAAGGCGGCGGGGTTTCCGGGGGCTCGCACCGCGCCTTCCAGGGCGCGCTCCAGGGTGCGGCAGGCCTGGTCGCTCGCCGAGGCGGTTGGGGAGGGCGGGGGCTCGGCCCGGCGTTCGCCGCGGTGGGTCACGAAATAGAGGCGGATGAAGGCCACCAGGGCGAGGGTCATCAGCAGCAGGGTTCGGAGTGGGAAGCGTCGCACGGGTTGCAAACTCCTTGATTCCGGCCGGGATGGGTGGTTATCAGCGCCGCTCGGGTACATCCACTCCGGAGGCGTTCGTGGCTGAGACTTTCGACGTGGTGATCATCGGTTCGGGCCCCGGCGGGTATGTCGGTGCGATCCGGGCCGCGCAGCTGGGGCTGAAGACGGCCATTATCGAGAAGGACAAGCGCTTGGGTGGCACCTGCCTCCACCGCGGTTGCATCCCCACCAAGTCGCTCCTGTGGTCCGCGGCCCTGCTGCACCACATCCGCGAGGCCGCTGACTTCGGTATCGAGGTGCCGGCCCCGGTGGTCAACTGGGCCAAGGTGCAGGAGCACAAGCAGAAGGTGGTCACCAAGGGTGCCAACGGCATCGACTACCTGATGAAGAAGAACAAGATCACCGTCATCAAGGGCCACGGCCGCATCGCCGGCAAGGGCAAGGTCGAGGTGGCTCTCGAGGGCGGTGGCAAGCAGTCGCTGGACACCAAGAACATCATCATCGCCACCGGCTCGGTGCCCAAGTCCCTGCCCAACGTGGCGGTGGACCACAAGCGCGTCCTCAACAGCGACTCCATCCTGGAGCTGGACCGCATCCCCAAGAGCCTGATCGTCATCGGCGCCGGCGCCGTGGGCTGCGAGTTCGCCTCCGTCTTCAACCACATGGGCACCCAGGTCTCCATCGTGGAGTACATGCCCAACCTGCTCCCCATCGAGGACATCGACTGCTCGAAGGAGCTGGAGAAGCACTTCAAGCGCCGGAAGATCGATCTGCACACCGGCGCCAAGGTGGAGAAGGTCGAGACCACCGCCACCGGTGCGAAGCTCACCATGACGGTGGGCACCGAGACGCGCACCATCGAGGCCGAGTACGTCCTGTCCGCCGTGGGCCGCGCGCCCGTCAGCGAGGACATCGGGCTGCAGCTCACGTCCATCAAGGCCGAGCGCGGCTTCATCAAGACGGACGCGATGATGCGCACCACCGAGCCCAACGTGTACGCCATCGGTGACGTCATCCCCACGCCGATGCTCGCCCACGTCGCCAGCGCCGAGTGCGTCCTCGCCGTCGAGCACATCGCCGGCAAGAACCCCGCCCCCATCAACTACGACCTCACCCCCTCCGCCACCTACTGCTACCCCGAGGTGGCTTCCGTGGGTCTCACGGAGAAGAAGGCCAAGGAGCGCGGCTACGACGTCAAGGCCGCCATCTTCCCGTTCTCCGCCGTCACCAAGGCCTCCATCTCCAACGAGGCCTTCGGCATGATCAAGGTCGTCTCCGACAAGAAGTATGACGAGGTGCTCGGTGTGCACCTCGTGGGCCCCCACGCCACCGAGCTCCTCGCCGAGGCCTGCGTCGCCATGCGCCTGGAGATCACCACCGAGGAGCTCGCCCACACCATGCACGCCCACCCGACCCTCTCCGAGATCATCAAGGAGGGCGCCGAGGCCACCCTGGGTCATCCGATCCACATCTGAGGCACGGGGGGTTCTGGGTTGTGATCAGGCCGTTCGGGACTCTTCTGTCTCGGACGGCCTTCGCATGTCTGGCGGTGGGTACACCTTCACTCGCCCCAGCAGCTCCGCCAGATCGAACAAGCCTCCCGTGAGGCGCGGTGGGGGCACCGGGACGAGGTCGTGCTCGCACACCGCCGCGCCCCGGCGATCCAGCACCTCCAGCACCTCGGCGTGGTACCAGGCCGCGTCGCGGAACTCGACGACGTACTGGACGCCTCGCGGCAGCGCGGCCAGGAAGCGATCCAGCCGCTCCGGATCCGGCTTCTTCATCTGCGGCGGCAACTGCCACAGCACCGGACCCAGCTTGGAGCCCAGGCGCAGGATGACGCTGAAGTAGCGCTCCAGGCCCTCGCCCACGTCCGTCAGCCGCTTCATGTGCGTGAGGTAGCGGCTGCCCTTGCACGCGAACTTGAAGCCCCCCGGTGTCTGCTCCCTCCAGCGGGCGAAGTAGGGAAGCCAGCGGCTGGCTGGCAGCCCGGTTGGATAGAAGAGTCCCTTCCAGTGCTTGTAGACGTAGCCGCTCGTCCCCAGGTGGATGGCCCTCATGCCGCTGGCATGGGCACTCCCGCCCTCCCGGGCTCCTGGCGCCCGCAACGTGCTCCCCTCATCCTTCGCGCAAGCTGTGCTTACGGCTCCGGGGAGCAGGCACGGACCCCCGAAACGGCCCCTCACTGCCCGCTCATGATGGCGCCGTTACAACAGGCGGGAACTCGGGGAAGCTGACGCCTCGCGTCAAGGCTTCCCGCTTGACCCTGCTTTCGCCCAACCCGTAGAAGGCCCGCGACCCATGGCAACTCCCGATCGTTTCCCCCTGCCGCAGGTATCCGAGTCCACCCGGAAGCCCGAGTGGTTGAAGGTACGTCTCCCCAGTGGAGATGGATACGAGCGGGTGAAATCCATCGTGCGCCGCACGAAGCTCGCCACGGTGTGCGAGGAGGCTCGCTGCCCCAACATCGCCGAGTGCTGGGGCGGTGGCACCGCCACGGTCATGCTCATGGGCGAGGTCTGCACCCGCGCCTGCCGCTTCTGCCACGTGAAGGTCGGTGCGCCGCCTCCGTTGGATCCCATGGAGCCCATCCACCTGGCCCAGGCCGTCAAGGAGATGGACCTCGAGTACATCGTCGTCACCTCCGTGAACCGCGATGACCGGCCGGATGGGGGCGCCAGCCACTTCGCCTCGGCCATCCGCGAGCTGCGCCAGCACTCGCCCAAGACGGTCGTCGAGGTGCTGATCCCCGACTTCAAGGGCGTGGAGCGCGACCTCACCACCGTGGCCGAGGCCCGCCCCCACGTGGTGGCCCACAACGTCGAGACGGTGGAGCGCCTCACCCCCACCGTGCGGGATCGCCGCGCCACCTACCGCCAGTCGCTCAAGGTGCTCGAGTACCTCAAGCAGCGGCCCGAGAAGCTCTACACGAAGACTTCCGTCATGGTCGGTCTGGGCGAGACCGACGCCGAGCTGGATCAGACCTTCAAGGATCTGCGCGCCGTGGGCGTGGACGTGCTCACGCTCGGCCAGTACCTGCAGCCGTCGCAGTACCACCTGCGCGTGGAGCGCTTCGTCACCCCGCAGCAGTTCGCGGACTACAAGCAGCTCGCCGAGTCCTACGGCTTCCTGTACGTCGCCTCCGGGCCCCTCGTGCGCTCCAGCTACCGCGCCGCCGAGTTCTTCATGAAGGGCCTCATGGAGCGTGAGCGCCTGGGGCTCGCCGGCAACACCTGATTTCCTTCCCCACACCCTCACTCCCGAAACGGACCCCCGCGAATGGCGATCTTCGAGTTCAAGCTGCCCGATCTTGGCGAAGGCGTGCAGGAGGGCGAGCTCGTCAAGTGGCACGTCAAGCCCGGCGACACCGTCAAGCAGGACCAGACGCTCGCCGAGGTCATGACCGACAAGGCCACCGTGACCGTGCCCAGCCCCAAGGCCGGCCGTGTCGTGCAGACGCACGGCAACGAAGGCGACATGGCCAAGGTCCATCAGGTCCTCGTCACCATGGAGATCGAGGGCGCCGCTCCCGTCCAGGCCTCGGGTCATGGGGCTCCCGCCGCTCACGGGGCTCCCGCCGCCGCCGCTGCTGCTCCGGCCGCCGCCGCTGCCCAGGCCAATGGTCCGCAGGCCGCCTCCAAGGTGCTGGCCACGCCGCTCACCCGCCGCATGGCCGCCGAGCACGGGCTGAACCTCGCGGAGATCTCCGGCTCCGGTCCCCAGGGCCGCGTGATGAAGGCGGATGTCGTGGCCGCCCTCGAGGGTGGCCGCTCCGAGCGCAATGAGGTGGCTCCCGCCGCCGCCCCCGCGCAGCAGGCCCGTCCCGCCGCGCCCTCCGTGGCCCCGGGCCGTGGCGACGAGCGGATTGCCCTGCGCGGCCTGCGCAAGAAGATCGCCGAGAAGATGGTGCGCTCGAAGTTCACCGCGCCCCACTTCGGCTTCGTCGAGGAGGTGGACTGCACCGAGCTCGTCGCCCTGCGCAAGCGCCTCAACGAGACCCTGGTGAACGCCGGTGAGAAGACGAAGCTGTCCTTCCTGCCCTTCATCATCAAGGCCACGATCGCGGCGATGAAGAAGTACCCGCACCTCAACGCCAACATGGACGAGGCTGCCCAGGAGCTCGTCGTGCGCGGTGAGTTCAACATCGGCATCGCCGTGGCCACCCACGAGGGCCTCACCGTCCCCGTCATCAAGAACGCGGACCGTCTGTCCCTGCGCGAGCTGGCCGAGGAGGTCGTCCGCCTCAGCACCGCCGCGAGGGATCGCAAGCTGAAGATGGAGGAGCTCACCGGAGGCTCCTTCACCATCACCTCGCTGGGACAGACCGGCGGCATCTTCGCCACGCCCATCATCAACCACCCCGAGGTGGCCATCATGGGCATCCACCGCATGCGCAAGCGTCCCGCGGTGGACGACAATGGCCAGGTCGTCGTGCGCGAGATGATGAACGTCTCCATCTCCGCCGATCACCGCGTCATCGATGGCCAGGTCGCCGCTGACTTCGTGTACGAGGTCATCAAGTTCCTGGAGCATCCGGACATGCTGTTCCTGGCCATGGCCTGACGGCCGGGTCGCCCGCCGGGGGCGCGTGCCTCGCTGGGAGCGCTCGCGCACCGCGCTCCCGGCCTTCGAGGAGGTTACGTAGCCCCATGGCCGAGAACGTTCGCGACGTCATCCGCGCTGCCCAGGCCGCGGAGCTCGGTGGTGACAAGCCCCGCGCCATCGAGCTGCTCCGGCTCGCCGCTGATCTCTGTCGGCGATCGGGCAACAAGCCCCGCGCCGAGCAGCTCCTGCGCTACGCCCTCCGGTTGGATCCTTCTCGCAAGGAGTTGGAGGAGGAGCTCCGTGTGCTGGAGCGCGAGGAGCCGCCTCCGCCTCCTCCGGCTCCCGAGGACGACGACAGTGGGCCCGCGCCCGGCGTGTTCGTCCTCGAGGAGGACACCTCTTCGTCCCTCCAGGAGGCGCTGCGCGAGGCCGAGCTGTCCATGGATCGGCGCACCCGTCCCGTGGCCCTCGCCGTCGAGGTGATGCGCTCCGCCGTGAGCAGCGTCCCCGTTCCCGGCAAGGAGGAGACGGTTCCGGCTCCGGCTCCCGTCCCCAACCCTCTCCCAGAGGGAGAGGGGGCTTTCATCGAGCGGGGGCCTACTCGCGCCGATCCGACCCTCGACGCCTGGTGCTCCTTCTGCTGCCGCCCCCGCTCCGAGGTGGGCGCGCTCGTCGCCGGTCCCGCGGGCGCGTTCATCTGCTCAGGCTGTATCGGCGAGTCGGGTGCACTGCTCGGCGGTGTAGCTCCGGCCGCACGTGTGAAGGCTCCGGCTCCCCAGCGGCCCGTCTCCGTCGAGCTGGTGGGGCAGGCGCAGGCCCGTGAAGCACTCGAGCACGGCCTGGAGGCCGGTGTTCGCCATGTGCTGCTGCTCGGGCCCCAGGGCTCCGGAAAGAGCACGTGGATGCGGGCGCTCGTGGAGCAGGGCAGGGGAGTGCTCGTGACTCCCGACTCGTTCGACCGCGCTCCCGTCGACTCCGTGCTCCTCGTGGAGGACGTGGACCGGATCCCTCCCGCCGAGCAGGCCTCCCTGAGCGCCTTCCTCGCGCGCCACCCCGCGAGCACCGTGGTGATGACGGCCCGGGGCGGCCCGGTGGGCTCGGGGCTCGCGCTCGTTTCGGACTCAGGCCGTGTCTCCGTCCCCACCACCCCCGCGCTCTTCGAGGCCGTGGCGGGCTCGTTGCCCCTGGACCTCTTGGAGCAGGTGCAACTGCTCGTCACACTCACGGCTCCAACCGTCGAGGACCTGATCGAGATCGCCCGGCGCCAGCTTGCTTCGCGGGGAGACCTTCAGCTCTCCAACGAGGTGCTCACCGCCCTCGCCACCGAGGCGGCCCGCTCGTCGCGCTCGGGGCATGAGTTGCGCGCCCTCCTGGCCCGCGTGCCTCCCGGCTCCTGGCGCCTGGAGGTGAAGAAGAAGGGGAAGGCGAAGCCGGCCCGCCGTGGCCGGCGGAAGGGAACGTCGTGAACACGCTGACGGTGTACCGGCTCGGCCGGGTCGAATACGAGGACGGTCTCCAGCTCATGAAGGTCTTCGGCGAGGCCCGCCGCCAGGGCCTCTGCGGAGACGTCCTGCTCCTGCTCGAGCACCCGCCCGTGCTCACCCTCGGCCGCGCCGCCAAGCGCTTCAACATCGTCGCCAGTGACGAGCGCCTCGCCGCCGAGGGCGTGGAGACCTTCGAGACCGACCGCGGGGGAGATGTCACCTACCACGGGCCCGGACAGCTCGTGGGCTACCCCATCTTCCTCCTCCCCGAGGGCCGTCAGGACGTGCGCCGCTACGTGCGCGACGTCGAGCAGTGCGTCATCCGCACCCTCGCCGAGTACGGCATCACCTCCGGCACCATCCCCAAGTGGCCCGGCGTGTGGATCGGCCAGGAGGACTCGCCCGACGCCCGGAAGATCGCCGCCATCGGCGTCCACCTCGCCCGCTGGCTCACCAGCCACGGCTTCGCGCTCAACGTCAACACGCACCTGCCCCACTTCAACCTCATCGTCCCCTGCGGCATCAGCGAGGCCGGGGTCACCTCGCTGCAGAAGGAGCTCGGCCACGCCGTCCCCATGGCCGAGGTCGAGGAGAAGATCTCCCGGCACTTCGCCGAGGTCTTCGGCCTTCAGCGCGTCGAGCCCAAGCCCCTCACGAGCACGGTGTGCGTCACGCTGCTGCGGGGGACGGGCCCGGAGACCCGCGTGCTGCTGCTGCGCCGGAGGCCCGAGCGCGGGGGCTTCTGGCAGATCGTCACCGGCCGCCTGGAGGCGGGTGAGAAGCCCCGTGAGGCCGCCGCCCGCGAGCTGTTCGAGGAGACCGGACTGCGCACCGACATCGTGGACCTGGAGTACCGCCACGCCTTCGCCGTCGGCAGCGTGGTGCCTCCCCGGCTCGTCGAGGAGAACGGCTTCGCCGCCAGGTGCTCGGGAGATTTCGAGGTCCGGCTCGGTGACGAGCACGATGCCTATGAGTGGGTGGATGTCCCCACCGCGCTGGCTCGGCTTCCGTTCCGCGGGCTTCGCGAGGGCGTCCAGCGTTCCATCCGGGCACTCGGGGGGTGACACGGGTTCAACCCGGGGTCCCCGATACCCTCACCCCGTCCCTCTCCCGGAGGGAGAGGGGTGAGTGGGGCGAGGGGACTACAGCCTGGGCTTCAGCTGCCTGGGCTTCAGCAGCCTCGGCTTCAGGCTTCGCTAGAGCTTCAGGATCTCCAGCTCCACGGCGGCGATCGTCTCCGGACGGTGCTTGCGCACCTCCTCGACGAACCGGTCCATCTCCGCGTCGTCGCGCCACTCGTGGTGGAACAGCACCAGCTGCTTCACGTTCGCCGCGTTGGCCGTCTCCACCGCCGACTCCCACGTCGAGTGGCCCCAGCCTATCTTCGCCGCACCCTTGAGGCCCCGGTACTCCGCCTCGGTGTACATCGCGTCGATGATGAGCATGTCCGCGTCCCTCGCGAACTCCACGAGGTCCTTGTCCTTCTCGCAGCCGTGCTCCACGTCCGTCGCGTACACCACCGAGCGGCCATCGCACTCCACCCGGTAGCCCAGATTGCCTCCCGGATGGTTCAGGTCCAACGTCCGCACCCGCGCCGGCCCTATCTCCAACTGCTGGCCCGCTTCCAGGTTCTTGTACGTCAGCTGCGCCTTGAAGGTGTCCTCGGCCGTCACCGGGAAATAGGGCTGCACCATCTGTCCCGACAGCACCTCCTTCACCGAATGGTTGCCTCGCGGCGCCCCATACACCGTGAAGGCGAACTTCGGGATGAAGATGGGCGTGAAGAACGGCAGCCCCTGCAGGTGATCGTAGTGGTAGTGCGAGAGGAAGATCGAGGCTCGCGTGGGTCCACCCGCCGCCAGCAACTCCTGCCCCAGCACGCGCACGCCCGTTCCCAGGTCGAAGATGAGCAGCTCGTCTCCGCAGCGCATCTCCACGCAGGGCGTATTGCCCCCGTAGCGCTGCGTCTTCGGCCCCGGTGCAGGGATCGAGCCGCGCACTCCCCAGAAACGTACATGGAACGGGACGCGCGCCTCGGCGGGCGTTCCCTCTCGTTCGTTCTCAGCCAACCTTCGCTTCCGTGTCGTCGTCGTCCTCGGCGAAGAGCTCAATCAGGTGCCCCGTCCGCTCGCGCTTCGTCCTCAGGTAGCCGACGTTATGCGGATTATGCTCCGTACGCGAGGGAATGCGTCGTCGTACGGGAATTCCCTCTTCCACCAGGCCTGCAATTTTCAGGGGATTGTTGGTGATCAGGTCCACCGACCTCACCCCGAGCAGCCTCAACATCTCCGCCGCGATGTCGTAGCTGCGCAGATCGTCCGGGAAACCCAGTTGACGGTTGGCCTCGTAGGTGTCCAGGCCCTCGGCCTGCAGGGCGTAGGCCTTGATCTTGTTCCCCAGGCCAATCCCCCGGCCCTCCTGCCGCAGGTAGAGCACCACCCCACACCCGTTCTGCGTGACGAAGTCCAGCGCCCGATCCAACTGCTCCCGGCAGTCGCACTTCAGGCTGCCGAACACCTCGCTCGTCAGGCACTCGGAGTGCACCCGGACGGGCACGCCCTCCAGGCCCTGCACCTCGCCCACCACCAGCGCCACGTGCTCCCGCCCATTGCGCTTCTCGCGGAAGACGACCGTGCGCAGCACGCCTCGGCCGGTGGGCACATCCGCTTCGGAGAACTTCTCCAGCAGGGAAGTGCTCTTGCGGGTCGGAAGAACCTGAGGTGGACGCGACTCGGACATGATGACCCTTTCTCCCGCACAACATCTGGTGGCACAAGTTGGATGCGAACCGTTGAAGTTCGTTCCTCATGCCCCCCAGGACAGAGGAAGCAATTCCACCCTGTCACCAGTAGCCAGCCTACTGGACCCCCTCGTGAAGTGGAGCAGGTGGGTGGCCGAGGCCGCGGACCGCAGTGCCCCCGACGTCTGGGTGGACAGGGGCTTCACCCATAGCTCGCCGTCCCGCCAGGTAGACGTCACCCGGACGTAGTGGGCCAGCCCCTCGGGCTTGCGCAGCTCACCGTCCAGGCGGCCGGACACCCGTGGCGGCTCCACGTCCGCGTGCCCCAGCATCCGGCGCAGCGCGGGGCGGACGAAGAGCTCAAAGGTGACGAGCGAGGAGGTGGGATTGCCCGGCAGGCCGATGTAGACGGTGCCTCCCTTGCGGCCCACCGCCAGCGGCTTGCCCGGCTTGATGGCCACGCGCCAGAAGTCCCGCTCCACCCCCAGCTTCTCCAGGGCCTCGCGCACGAAGTCGTGCTCGCCCACGGACATGCCCGCGCTCGTCAGCACCAGGTCGTACCCCTGGGCCGCCGCCAGGTGCTGAGACGTGTCCTCCAGCGTGTCCCGGGCGATGCCCAGCACCGAGGGCACGCCGCCCGCGCGCAGCACCGCCAGCGAGAGCGCCGGGGCGTTGGCGTCCACGATGCGGCCCTCGGCGGGTGCGTCCGCCCGGCACAGCTCGTCCCCGGTGGAGAGGATGGCCACCCGCGGCCGGCGTGGCACCGGCGCCGTCAACATCCCCTGGCCCACCAGCAGCCCCAGCTCCGGAATCCCCAGCGGCGTGCCCCGGGGCAGCAGCACCTCGCCCTCCCGCGCGTCCTCGCCCCTCGGACGCACGAAGTGGCCCGGCCCCACCGCCTCGAGGATGTCCACGGCTTCACCCCCGGGGGCCAGCTGCGTCCGCTCGCGCATCACCACCGCGTCCGCGCCTGGCGGCAGCGGGGCCCCCGTCATGATCCGCGCGCAGGTGCCCGGCTGCACCTCCCGCCGCGGCGTCTGGCCGGCGTAGATCGTCTCCTTCACCTGGAGGCGGACGGGCAGGGGGGCCGAGAGATCGGCGCTGCGCACCGCGAACCCATCCATGGCCGAGTTGTCCCAGGGCGGCAGGGTCCGTTGGGCGCGCACGTCCTCGGCCAGGGCGCGCCCCAGCGCCTCCTCCATTCGCACCCACTCGGGGGGCAGCGGGGAGAGCAGGGCGAGCGTGCGGGCTCGGGCCTCCTCCACGGGCAGCAGCGCGGCATCTTCCTTCATGGGTCGGGCCTCCTCGGGGTGATCTCCCAGGGCTGATCCACTTTGCCCCGGGTGGGCGAAACAGACGTGTAGCGATTGGCTGTTTTTGGAATCAAAGTCCCTAGGAAATTCAAGACTTTGTTTGACAGGCCCCCTGATCATCGTTACAAGCGCTGGTGATCGCATGGCCCGCGTCCGGGCGGGGGCCGATGTGCCAACCCGTTGAAAAGACACGGGAATTCAAGGAGACAGCGTCGATGGCCAAGCCCAGGTCCGGGGCCAAGAAGGCGACTCCCGCTGCGAAGAAGGTCAAGTCGACGAAACCGGGTGTGCTGAAGACCGCCTCCAAGAGCGTGGCCAAGGCCGCCGCGAAGTTGGTGACGAAGGCCGCCGGTAACGCGAAGCAGCAGGAGAAGAAGGCTCCAGCGGAAAAGAAGGCCGCACCCGCCGCCGCCGCGAAGAAGACCGCCGCGAAGGCAGCCACCAAGGTGAAGGAAGCCGCCGTGAAGGCGGCCGCCAAGGTGAAGGAAGTCGTCGCGCCCAAGGCGAAGGCGAAGGAGAAGGAGCCCGCGCCCAAGGCGAAGGAGAAGGAAGCCGCCGCGCCCACCAAGGGCAAGGAGAAGGAGCCCAAGGGCAAGGGCCGCGAAGCCGTGGCGGCGCCGCCGGCCGTCGAGAAGCCGCGTCCGCGCGCCACCAGGCTGCCGCCCCTGGCCGAGCCGCTCAACAAGCGAGACCTGGAGCAGCTGCTCACCGCCGGCGCCGGCCGTGGCGTGGTGGGCGAGGGCAGCCTCAAGGGCCGCCTGACGGTGATCGACGGGCTGCCCAACCTGGTGGTGGTGGGCCGCGACAAGCGCGAGCTGACCTTCATCCTCCAGGGGCCGGATCAGGAGGTGCTGCCGGCCTACCTGGACCACAAGGTGTCCGTCAGCGGACTCATCAAGAAGACCACCAACTACGGCGGCACGGTGGACGTGCGGAAGTTCTCCGCCAAGAAGCCCGAGGTGGAGGAGCCCACCCCGGAGCCCGTGGAGACCGAGGTCCGGCTGCGCTACCTGTCCCCGGGCGAGGTCTCCCAGGTGATCTCCGCCGGCATGGGCGCGGGCATGAAGGGTTTCGCCGCGCTGCGCGGCAACCTGGAGATGACCGGCGACGAGTTCGTGCTGGTGGTGTCCAACGGCGGCACCCGCCAGCAGGTGTCGTACATCCTCGAGGGCAAGGGCGCCAAGGGGCTGCGCAAGTACCTGGGCCATACCCTGTCCGTCACCGGCGTGGTGGACAAGTCCTCCGGCTGGGGTGGCCGCATCGACGTGGAGAACGTGGAGCCGCGTCCCTCGGACATCCGGCCCATCTCCCGCGAGGGGTTGGACTCCGTCCACGTGGAGGGCGAGCAGTCGACCTCCGTCGACGTGAGGCTCAACCACGCCTTCACCGTGCGCCTCCAGGAGCAGCCGGGCTTCACCTGGGCCATCGAGCCCACGGCGGCCAAGCGCGTGGGCCTGCGTGAGGCCAACTTCGAGCCCGGTTCCGATGGGCCCGCCACCCGCGAGTTCTTCTTCACCCCTCGCAACCCGGGCACCTCGGACGTCGAGTTCTTCCTCGCCAAGGCCTTCAATCCCGGTCAGGTGGAGCGCTCGTTCAAGCTCACCGTGAACGTCAAGCCCTGAGGGCCCGTCTGGCACTGCCCCTCCACGCGTCATCGTCCTTTCGCCCGGGGGTCCCCAGTGGGACCCGCCGGGCTTACTTTTTTCAGGGCCGCCCGCTGGGCTTCCTGATTCGGGACCTCTCGTGACCGATCTTCCTCGTGACGTGAAGCGACACCTGGCCGAGTCCAAGCAACCGCTCGGCATCAAGGAGCTGTTGAAGCTCACCCATCTCCACCCCGGGCAGCAGACCCAGCTCAAGCGCACCCTGCGGGACCTGGTGCGCAGCGGCGAGCTGCTCAAGGAGGGCAAGCGCTTCCGCCTGCGCGGCGAGCGGCCAGCCCCCAGTGGCCCCCGGGAGGACGTCCGCTCCGAGCCCGATCCGCGCTTCGCCCCGAAGGGACGTTTCTCGCGGGAGGGTTCGCCCGAGCCTCGGGGCCGCTTCGTGCGCGAGGGCCGCATGGAGCCCCGCAACCGCTTCGCCCGGGACGAGCGCGGCGGGCCTCCGTCGCGCGGTCCCTCGGAGCAGCGGGGACCCGAGCCCCGGGGCCGCTTCGCCCGGGACGAGCGGGGTGGTCCTCCGTCGCGCGGCCGTGTCGAGCCTCGGGGGGGCCCCGGTCCCCAGCGCGGCGGCTACGGCCAGCAGCAGCGGCCCGGTCCCGGCGGTGGACGCTCCGAGAAGCCGGGCCGTTTCGAGCCCCGGGGCCGGTTCGCCCGGGACGAGCGCGGCGGGCCCGGCAAGCGCGGCGGCCGTTTCGAGCAGGAGCGCCGGCCGGGCAGGGGAGGGCGTGACCGGAGCGAGGGGCAGGAGACCGCCACCCTCGAGGGCATCCTCCACGTGCACCGCGATGGCTACGGCTTCGTCCACCCCAGCTCGGGCGAGGGCGACAACATCTTCCTGCCGCCGCAGGAGGCCGCGCGGGCACTCGACAATGACCGGGTGATCGTCGAGGCCTGGGGCCGTCCCGGACGCATGGAGGGCCGTCTGCTGCAGGTGGTGGGCCGCACCCGGCAGCTCGCCGTGGGCACCTACGTGGAGCAGGGCAAGCGCCAGGCCTTCGTCATCCCCTACGACAAGAACCTCCAGACGCAGGGCAACATCCGCGTCCCGCCCACCCAGATGGCGCGGGACGGGGACGTCGTGAAGGTCCGGCTCGGCATCGGCGCGGAGCTGCTGGAGCCGGGCGAGGGGCTCTTCGGCGAGGTCGCCGGTTCCATCGGCAAGCCGGGAGATCCGAGCAACGAGGTGCTCTCCATCGCCTACTCGCAGGGCTTCTCCGACGAGTTCCCTCCCGAGGTCATGGACGAGGCGGACCGCATCCACCCGGCGGTGAGCGAGGAGGAGGCCCGGGGGGAGAACCGCCGCGACCTGCGGCAGATGGCGCTCGTCACCATCGACGGCGAGGACGCCCGCGACTTCGACGACGCCGTCTACACCGAGCCCCATCCCCAGGGCTTCCGGCTCGTGGTGGCCATCGCCGACGTGACGCACTACGTGCGCGAGGGCACCGCGCTCGACGCCGAGGCCCTGCGCCGCGCCACCTCCGTCTACCTGCCGGACCGCGTGCTGCCCATGCTCCCCGAGCGCCTCAGCAACGGCATCTGCTCGCTGCGTCCCGACGAGGACCGGCTGTGCATGGTGGCCGACATGGTGCTGGATGCGCGCGGGCACCTCGTCTCCAGTGAGATCTACCCGGGCGTCATGCGCAGCCACGCCCGCTGCACCTACAACGAGGTGCAGGACGTGCTGGACGGCAAGGACGTCCCCCACCGCAACGCCTTCAAGCCCCAGTTCGAGCGGCTCATGGAGCTGGCCCGGGTGTTGATGCGCATGCGCAAGGAGCGCGGCGCCATCGACTTCAACCTCCCCGAGCACAAGGTGATGATGGGCGAGGACGGCATGCCCGCCCGCATGGAGAAGCGCGAGCGCAAGGACAGCCACCGGCTCATCGAGGAGTGCATGCTCGCCGCCAACGAGGCGGTGGCGAAGTTCTTCGCCGACCTGGGCCTGCCCAGCGTCTACCGCTACCACGGTGAGCCCGACGAGGAGAAGCTGGCCACCTTCGCCCAGCTCGCCCAGGCCTACGGCTTCCGCCTCCAGGCCGAGGAGATCACCCCCCAGCAGCTCAATGCCTTCATGGCCCAGCTGCAGGGCCACCCCGAGGAGCGCGCTCTCAACCAGCTCCTGCTGCGCTCGATGATGCAGGCCGTCTACACGGCCTCCGACGTCGGCCACTACGGCCTGGCCGCCGAGTACTACCTGCACTTCACCTCGCCCATCCGCCGCTACCCGGACCTGCTCGTCCACCGGCTGCTCAAGGCGCACTGGGCCCGCAATGGACAGGAGCGCTCGCCCGCACAGCTCGAGCGCGAGGAGCAGCGGCTGGAGGACATGTCCTCGCAGAGCTCCGAGCGCGAGCGCGCCGCCATGCAGGTGGAGCGCGAGGTCGTCTCCTACTACGCGGCCCTGATGATGAAGGACCGCCTGGGCGAGGAGTTCGACGCCACCGTGGCCGGGCTCGTCGAGTTCGGCTTCTTCGTGGAGCTCGACGAGGTGCACGTGGAGGGGCTCGTCCGCGCCGACTCGCTCGGCTTGGGCACCCGCTTCGACAAGAACCTGCACTCCTTCACGCTGCCGGGCGGCTTCCGCGTCCGCGTGGGACAGAAGGCCCGGGTGCGGCTCGTCAACGTGAACCTGGCCCTGCGGCGCATCGAGTTCGACGCCCTCGAGGTCGCCGGCCGCGCCATCTCGGCCGTCCAGGAGACCGGCAGGGAGGAGCGCGAGGCGCAGAAGCAGCAGGCCTGGCAGGATCGCAAGAAGGCCAACCGTGCCGGGCGCGAGCGGGCCCGGGAAGAGCGGAGGGGCCGTCCCCCCGGGCGGGCCGAGCTCTCCATGGCCGATGCCGAGGCCCTGCGGAAGCGTGAGGCCGAGGCGGCTCAGCGGGCCGCCGAAGCGGTGGAGACTCCAGCCGTGGCGCCTCGTCCCGAGGAGCGGCGTCCCGAGGCACAGGAGCAGGCCGCCGCCCCGGTGCCGACGGTCGCGGATCGCATCCGTGCCCTCGCCGCACAGGGAGCGCCGGTCCGCGCCGAGCCCGTCCAGGCCGTGCCTCCCACGCGGCGCAAGAAGGCCGCCGCGGCCGCCGAGGAGACGCCCGCGCGTGCGAAGCGGGCCGCCGCTGGAGCCACGAAGAAGACCGCTGCGCGTCCCGCGGTGAAGAAGGCCGCGGCCGCGAAGAAGGCTCCCGCGGTGAAGAAGGCCGCTGCCGCGAAGAAGGCTCCCGCCGCGAAGAAGACGGCGCGTCCGGCCGCAGCGAAGAAGGCTCCCGCCGTGAAGAAGGCCGCCGCGAAGAAGACGGCGCGCCCGGCCGCCGCGAAGAAGGCTCCCGCCGCGAAGAAGACGGCTCGGGCCCCCGCCGCGAAGGCCCGCTCCACGGGGGCGGCGAAGGCGAAGGGCGGCGCGAAGAAGCCCGCTCCTTCTCGCCAGGCGAAGAAGCGGTAACCGCGGCCGATGCTCCGGTGCGTCGCACTGCCACGCACCGGACAGGGCGCGCCGCTTCCAGGTTCAGCCGAGGACACGCCCCACCGCCGGGCGATGGCCGGCGCTCGGGGTTTGCCCGAAGGTGGAGCCTCGCTCGCCATGAAACGCTCGGGTCTCGTGACAGCCTGTCTCCTGCTGGCGGTCCTCCTGGTGGGCCCCGCCTCGGGAGCGGTGCCCCAGGCGAGTCCGGCCGAGCCCGCGGATGCCCTGGCCCGAATCCAGGCCTCGGGGGTGCTGCGGGTGGCCATCGACGCCACCTACCCCCCCATGGAGTACCTGGAGAACGGAAAGCCCGTGGGCTTCGACGTCGACCTCGCCCGGGAGCTCGCGCGCCGGCTCGGCGTCACCGCGCAGTTCATCGTCATGGATTGGGACGGCATCCTCGCCGGGCTCACCTCGGGCCGTTACGACATCATCGTCTCGTCGATGAACATCACCCCCGCGCGCCAGCAGCAGGTCGACTTCGTCGAGTACGCGCGCATGTCCCAGGTCTTCGTCACCACGCGGGGCCGGCTCATCCGCACCGAGGAGCAGCTCGCGGGCCAGCGCGTGGCCGTGCAGACCAACACCACCTCGCAGCGGTGGGTGCAGCAGCTCGTGCAACGCGGCATCGCCGTCCAGGAGATCCGTGCCTTTCCCGGCGCCACCGAGTGCTTCGCCGCCGTGAAGTCGGGCCAGGCCGATGTCATCGTCATCGACGAGCCCGTGGGCCGGTTCTTCTCCCAACGGGATGACCACTTCGTCATCACCGGCCAGGCGCTCGAGCCGGAGCCCATCGGCATCGCCATCAACAAGCACGAGCCGCGGCTCACCGCCGCCCTCCGCCGCGCCTTCGAGGAGTTCCAGCGCAGTGGGGAGCTGAAGCAGCTGTCGGAGCAATGGTTCGGTGGCGAGCTGGGGCAGGCCGTGAAGCCGGCGGGCTTCTGGACGTTCTCCCGCGAGGTGGTGCTGCCCCGGGTGCTCCGGGGACTCGGGGTGACGCTCCAGCTCACGTTCGGCTCGGGAGTGCTCGGCCTCGCCCTGGGGCTGGTCGTGGCGCTGGCTCGCATCTCCCGCCGGACGGAGATTCGCGGCGTGGCCACGGTCTACATCACCCTGTTCCGCGGCACACCGCTGCTGCTGCAACTGCTCTTCATCTTCTTCGCGCTGCCGTTGATGCTGGGCGTCCGGCTGGGACCCATGGCCGCCGGGCTCACCGCGCTGTCCCTCAACGCCGCGGCCTACATCGCGGAGATCTTCCGGGCCGCCATCGAGTCCATCGACAAGGGACAGATGGAGGCGGCGCGGGCCCTGGGAATGAGCCACGAGCTGGCCATGCGCCGGGTCATCCTCCCGCAGACGTTCCGCCGCCTCATCCCGCCCCTCGTCAACGAGCTGGCGGCGCTCTCCAAGGACACATCCCTGGTCATGGTCATCGCCCTGCCGGAGCTGCTCTACGAGACGAAGCAGCTCGCGGGCACCTGGCTGCGCCCGGAGGTGTATGGCTGGGCGGCGCTCGGCTATCTGATCATCGTCGTGGCGTTGTCGGAGCTGGCCCGGCGGTTGGAACACCGGCTGGAGGCGCGAGGCACATGAGTGGGCCCATCCTCCGCGTGGAAGGCTTGCGCAAGTCCTTCGGCGAGCGCGAGGTGCTCCGGGGCATCGACCTGGAGGTGGCCGCCGGTGAGGCCGTCGTCGTCATCGGGCCGAGCGGCTGTGGCAAGTCCACGCTGCTGCGGTGTCTGAACCACCTGGAGACGCCCACACAGGGCCGCATCTGGCTGCGCGGCGAGCTGCTGGGAATGCGGGAGAAGGACGGACGGCTGTTGCCCCGGCCCGAGCCCGAGGTGGATCGCCAGCGGGCCCATATCGGGATGGTCTTCCAGCGCTTCAACCTGTTCCCCCACATGACGGCCCTGGGCAACATCATCGAGGCCCCCATGCGGGTGAAGGGCCTGTCGCGCGCCCAGGCGGAGGAGCGGGGCCTGCGGCTGCTCGAGCGCGTGGGGCTGCTCGACCGGAAGGACGAGTATCCCGCCCGGCTCTCGGGAGGCCAGCAGCAGCGGGTGGCCATCGCCCGGGCGCTCGCCATGGATCCGGAGGTGATGCTCTTCGACGAGCCCACCTCCGCGTTGGATCCGGAACTGGCCGACGAGGTGCTCCAGGTGATGCAGGACCTGGCCCGCGAGGGCATGACCATGGTGGTGGTCACCCACGAGATGGAGTTCGCGCGAGCCGTGGCCCACCGGGTGCTCGTCATGGAGGCGGGCGCCATCCTGGAGCAGGGGCCCCCCTCGGTCATCTTCACCCAACCCTCCCAGCCCCGGACCCGGGAGTTCCTCCGCAAGGTCCTGCACCTGCGAGCGGACGAGCACGCCTGACCCGGCGGGCGGCCGGGCGGAGGACGCTCCGAATGCCCTGGGAGCGGGTTGGGGCTTCCGTGCTTCCACTCGGGGAGCGGGTCCCCACCTTCCGAGACAGGAGGCATCCATGGAATTGAAGAGCCTCGCCTGGATCGCGTTCGCGTTGTTCGTCGTCTGGTTTGTGGCCGGAGTGATCTTCAAGGTCGCGGGAGCGGCCATCCACCTGGTGCTCATCGCGGCGGTGGTGCTGGGCCTCATCAGCCTCGTGTCGCGCGCTCGCCGGCCCGGCCATCCCACCTAGCGGTTCCTCCGGAGCGCTGGGATGCAGAGGCTGAAACGGCTCCTCCTCGGAGTGCTCCCGCTCGTCCTGCTGGGGGCCGCGGGCTACGTCCTGCACCGCGAGCTGTCGCACTTCCATCGCGGCGACGTGGCGGTGGGGCTCGCGTCCATTTCCACCGGCCACATCCTGCTGGCCCTGGCCCTCACGGCGGTCAACTACTTCGCCCTCACGCTGTATGACGTGCTGGCGATGGGCCACGTGAAGCGGAAGATCCCGTATGCGCGCGTGGGCTTCACCTCCTTCGTCGGCTACGCGTTCGGGCACAACCTCGGCATGTCCTTCCTCAGCGGCGGCTCGGTGCGCTTCCGGCTGTACTCCGCCTGGGGGCTCACCGCGCTGGACGTGGCCCAGGTGGCCGCGTTCAACGCGCTCACCTTCTGGGTGGGGCTGGCGGCGGTGACGGGGACCTCGCTGCTGGTGGAGGGAGGCGGTGGCGTGCTGCCGCTGTCGCCGGGACTGGCGCATGCGCTGGGGGCGGGGTTGTGGGCGCTGCTCGTGGGCTATTTCGTGGCGTGCGCGCTCGTCCGCAAGCCGCTGCGCATCCGAGGGCTGGAGCTGTCGTTTCCCACGGTCCAGCGTGCACTGGGGCAGCTCGCCGTGTCGTGCGCGGACTGGATGCTGGCGGCGTCGGTGCTGTGGGTGTTGCTGCCGCCCGGCTCCGGCGTGTCCCTGCCGTCCATCACCGCGCTCTTCGCGCTCGCCCAGTTGGCGGGCATCGCCAGTCAGGTGCCCGCGGGCCTCGGGGTCTTCGAGACGGTGATGCTGGCCACCCTGTCTCCCCACGTGTCCTCGGCGCACCTCGTGGGCGTGCTGCTGGTCTACCGCGTCGTCTATTACCTGGTGCCCTTCTCCGTGGCGGCGCTGATGCTCGCGGGCAACGAGCTGCTCCAGCGCCGCCAGCACCTGACGCGGTTGGCGAAGGTGGTGCACACCTCGTTCTCCCCGGTGGTGCCGTGGGTGGCGTCCGCGGGAGCCTTCGTCGCGGGCGCGGTGCTGCTCTTCTCCGGCGCCACGCCCACCGTGTCCGAGCGGTTGACCGTGCTGCGCCACCTGGTGCCGCTGCCGCTGCTGGAGGTGTCGCACTTCCTGGGCAGCCTGGCCGGCATCTCGCTGCTGCTGCTGGCGCGTGGACTCCAGCGGCGGCTGGACGGGGCGTATGTGCTGACGCAGGTGCTGCTGGTGGCCGGCGCGGTGTTCTCCGTGGTGAAGGGCGTGGACTACGAGGAGGCGGCGCTGTTGCTGGTGCTGGCGACGGCGCTGGCGCCCTTCCACCGGCAGTTCTACCGGCACACCTCGCTCCTCGCCGAGGCCTTCAGCCCGGCATGGCTCCTGGCCACGGTGGCGGTGGTGGGCGTCTCCATCTGGTTGGGCTTCTTCTCGTACCGGCACGTCGCCTACAGCCAGGAGCTGTGGTGGCAGTTCACCTTCGGCGGGGATGCGCCGCGCTTCCTGCGCGCCACGGTGGGCGTGCTGGGGCTGGTGCTGGTGTCCGGCATGGGCATGCTGCTGAAGCCGGCCGGAGCCCGCACGCATCCGCCCACCCCCGAGGAGCTGACGCGGGTGCGCCCCCTGGTGACGCACTCGCCCGAGTCCATGGCGTACCTGGCCCTGGTGGGCGACAAGCCGCTGTTGTTCAACGAGTCGGGCACGGCCTTCCTCATGTACGGCGTGTCCGGCCGCAGCTGGGTGTGCATGGGAGATCCCGTGGGCCCTCCCGAGGAGGCCACGGAGCTGGCGTGGCGTTTCCTCGAGCTGGCGGATCGGCACCACGGCTGGGCGTGTTTCTACCAGGTGGGTCCCGGCGCCCTGCCGCGCTACCTGGACCTGGGGCTGACGCTGCTGAAGCTGGGCGAGGAGGCCACGGTGCCGCTCGCGGACTTCAGCCTGGAGGGACCGGAGCGCCGGGGCCTGCGCCACAGCGTGCGCAAGCTGGAGCGCGAGGGCTACGCCTTCGAGGTGCTGCCTCCCCAGGCGGTGCCGGAGTTGATGCCCCAGCTGAGGGCCATCTCGGATGCATGGCTGGAGGAGAAGCACACGCGCGAGAAGGGCTTCAGCCTGGGCTCCTTCGCGCCGCGCTACCTGGCGGAAGGGCCGCTGGCGGTCGTCCGCCATGACGGGACGCTGGTGGGCTTCGCCAACATGTGGGCTCCCGAGGTGAAGGAGGAGCTGAGCGTGGACCTCATGCGCTACCAGCCGGGCAGCCCGCATGGGGTGATGGACTTCCTCTTCGCCTCGCTCATGCGGTGGGGGCGCGAGCAGGGCTTCCGCCGCTTCAACCTGGGCATGGCGCCCTTCAGCGGCTTCGAGCAGCGCAGCCTCGCGCCCGTGTGGAACCGGTTGGGCGCGCTCCTCTTCCGGCACGGCGAGCACTTCTACAACTTCCAGGGGCTGCGCCAGTACAAGGACAAGTTCCATCCCGTCTGGACGCCGCGCTACCTGGCGTCTCCCGGTGGGCTGGCGCTGCCGGGCGTGCTCACGGGAGTCGCCTCGCTGGTGTCGCGAGGACTCGGTGGCGTGGTGGTGCGATGAGCAAGCGTCTCGCGGGAGGGGCGGTGGGGCTGGTGCTCGTGGCGGTGGTGGGTGCGGTGCTCCTGACGCAACCCCGGGAGGCCTCGGGGCCGGCACCCTCCAGCTGGACTTCGCCCACATCCCCGTCGTCTCCGCCGCTCCATGCGCGCACCGAGGTGCTGCGGGTGGGCGGGCGGTTCGGGCACCTCACGGTGGTTCATCCGCCGTCCGGCGCGCCCACCACCGTGGCGCTGCTGCTGGCGGACGGGCCCGCGGACCGGGGACGGGGGGCGGAGCTGGCCTCGGTGCTGGCGGAGCACGGCGCCCTGGTGCTGGGGGTGGACGCGAACACGTACCTGCGCTCGGTGGAGAAGGGGAGACGTTGCGCGTACCCCGCGGGAGACCTGGAGGTGCTCAGCCAGGGCTACCAGCGGCATGCGAAGCTGCCCGAGTACCTCCATCCCGTCCTGGTCGGGGACGGACCGGGAGCGGCCCTCGCGTTCGTGGCACTCGAGCAGTCGCCGCCGGGCACGTTCCGGGGCGCGGTGAGCGTGGGCCTCGGCCCGGAGCGGTTGGCCTCCGCGGCCTTCTGTCCGGGCACGCGCTCGGTGCACCCGGTGGAGAACCTGTCCGAGCCCTGGGTGGTGCTGGTGGCCGGGGATGCTCCCGCCCACACCTGGCGAACCGCGCGGGAGCTCACCCGGAAGCTGAAGACCGCGCGGGTGGAGGGGGTGCCCGGTTCCGATCCTCGCCACGCGGCCGTGGCGTCATGGAAGGGCCCGCTGCTGTCCGCCTACGACTCGGCGGCCGTCCCGCTCGCGTCCGAGCAGCGGCTCGTCTCTCCGGAGGAGGTGGGGGACCTGCCCCTGGTGGAGATGCCCGCCGCGAAGCCGGAGGGCGACACGCTGGCGCTCTTCGTCTCGGGCGATGGCGGCTGGGCGAGCATGGACCAGCAGGTGTCCGCGTCCCTGGTGGCGCAAGGCATCCCCCTGGTGGGGCTGAACTCGCTGCG
The DNA here is from genome assembly GCF_057119385.1 of Archangium sp. Classification (NCBI taxonomy): domain Bacteria; kingdom Pseudomonadati; phylum Myxococcota; class Myxococcia; order Myxococcales; family Archangiaceae; genus Archangium; species Archangium sp. The sequence continues at coordinate 50,156 of NZ_DBNGVP010000029.1, forward strand.
CTACTTCTGGAAGCGCCGCACCCCCGAGGAGACCTCGGCGGACGTGGCTCGCGCGCTGCGTCATTACCTGGCCGAGTGGGGCCTGCGGCGCGTGGTGTTGGTGGGCTATTCGCGCGGAGCGGACGTGGTGCCGGCCATCGCCGTGGGGTTGCCCCCGGACCTGCGCGAGCGGGTGAGGGCGCTGGCCCTCATCGCTCCCGGGAAGGAGGCCGGGTTCGAGGTGCACGTGACGGACATCTTCGGCGGAGCGCGCGGCGCTACCCATCCCGTCCTGCCGGACATCCAGTCCCTGGGCGGCATGCCGGTGCTCTGCCTCTACGGAGCGGAGGAGGGGGACAGCCTGTGTCCGGACCTGTCCCAAGTGCCCGGCGCGCACCCGGTGATGCTCGCGGGCGGACACCACCTCAACGGGGACTACACCGGCATCGCGCGGCTCATCCTCCAGGCGCTCGACGTCCCGGCGCACGGTGGCAGCGGTCCCCCGTGACGGGGCGCGAGGGGGGCGGGGTGTTCCTTCGCCCCATCGCTCTTCGGTATCCTCGCGGGAGGCCCCGGGAGCAGACTCTCGGGGCCGGGCCGGGGGGCTCTTCCACGCATGTTGCACATTCGCGGCTACACGCTCCGTGGGGCCATCAAGGCCACCGGGTCGAATCTGCTGTTCCATGCGGTGCGCGACGCGGATGGGCTGCCGCTCATCCTCAAGACGCCCAGGGTCTCCTGCCCGGGCGCCCGCGAGAGCGAGCGCTACCAGCGGGAGTTCTCCATCCTCCAGCGTCTGCGGGACGTGGGAGGCGTCACCCGTCCCCACGCGTGTGAACGCATCCACGAGCGTCCGGTGCTCCTCCTGGAGCCCCTGGAAGGCACCGCCCTGTCCGAGCTCACCGGCACGCCGCTCGAGCCCGCCCGCGTCCTGAAGCTGGCCCTCTCCCTGGCCTCGACCCTGGCGGAGATGCACCGCCGCGGCGTCATCCACAAGGACATCAAGCCCTCCAACATCATCCTCACGCCCACCGGGACGGCGTGCCTGCTCGACTTCGGCACCGCCACCCTCCACCTCGTCGAGCACGTGGAGGCCTCTCCCGCCCCCCTGCTCGAGGGCACGCTGGCCTACATGTCCCCGGAGCAGACGGGGCGCATGAACCGCTCGGTGGACTACCGCACCGACTTCTATTCCCTGGGCGTCACGCTCTACGAGCTGCTCACGGGCAGCCGTCCCTTCCACGGGCGGGATGCGCTCGAGTGGTTCCACGCTCATCTCGCCCTGGTGCCCCCGTCTCCGCTGGAGCGTATCCCGGGCCTGCCTCCGGCGCTGTCCGCCATCGTGATGAAGCTGCTGGCCAAGGTCGCCGAGGAGCGCTACCAGAGCGCCGACGGACTGAAGGCCGACCTCGAGCGGTGCCAGGAGGGCCTGCTCCGGGGCGAGCACGGGGACTTCCCGCTCGGGGTGCACGACTTCCCCAGCCGCTTCCAGCTTCCGCAGCGGCTCTACGGGCGGGCCTCGCACGCCGCGGCCCTGCTCCAGGGCTTCGAGCGGGTGGCCCGGGGCGGCCGGTCCGAGCTCATGCTGGTGCGTGGCTACTCCGGTATCGGCAAGTCCTCGGTGGTGCACGAGCTGCACAAGCCGGTGGTGCAACGGCGCGGCTTCTTCCTGAGCGGGAAGTTCGATCAATTCCAGCAGGACATCCCCTACGCCACCCTGGCGCAGGCCATCCGCGGTCTGACGCAGCAACTGCTGTCGGGCACCGACGCGGAGCTGGAGGCGTGGCGCGAGCGCCTCCAGGAGGCCTGGGGGAGGGAAGGCCAGCTCCTGGTGGACGTGGTGCCCCAGCTCGAGCTCATCGCGGGCAGACAGCCGGCGGTGCTGGAGGTCCCCGCCTCCGAGGCGCAGCACCGCTTCCACCGGGTGTTCCGCGCGTTCCTCGGCGTGTTCGCCACCCTGGAGCACCCGCTGGTCCTCTTCCTGGATGATCTCCAGTGGGCGGATGGGGCCAGCCTGCGGCTCATCAAACACCTGCTCACGCACCCGGAGACGCCGCCGCTGCTGCTCATCGGGGCCTACCGCGACAACGAGGTCAGCCCCTCGCACCCGCTGGTGTGCCTGTTGGAGGAGCTTCGCAAGGCCGGCGCGCAGCTCGCGGAGCTCCAGCTCGAGCCGCTGCGCATGGAGGAGCTCCAGCAGCTCGTCGCCGATACGCTGCCCGGGGCGGACGGCGGGCTCGTCCAACCGCTCTCGGCGCTCGTGCACGAGAAGACCGGGGGCAACCCCTTCTTCATCCTGCAGTTCATGCGGACGCTCCACCAGGATGGCCTGCTGGCGCGCACGCCCCAGGGCTCGTGGCGCTGGGACGCGGAGGGCGTCCGGGCCAGGGGCTACTCGGACAACGTCGTCGGCTTCATGGTGGGCAAGCTGCGCCAGCTCCCCCTGGTGACCCAGCACCTGCTGCGGCTGGCGGCGTGCGTGGGGAACACCTTCTCCGCCGGAATGCTCGCCATCCTCTCCGACCAGTCCGTGCCGGGCTCGGTGGAGCGGAGCCTGGAGGCCGCCTTCCAGGAGGGCCTGCTGGTGCGCGGCGGCCCGGAGCAGTACCGGTTCCTCCATGATCGCATCCAGCAGGCGGCCCATGCGCTCATCCCCGAAGAGGAGCGCAAGTCCGTCCACCTGCGCATCGGCCGGCTGATGCTGGCGAGCCTGTCCCCGGAGCAGGTGCACGAGAAGCTCTTCGACGTGGTGGGCCAGCTCAACGCCGGGGCGGAGCTGATCCACGAGCCCGAGGAGCGCCGCCGCGCCGCGCGACTGAATGCCGAGGCGGGCCGGAAGGCGCGGAGCTCCACCGCGTTCCGCTCGGCCGCGGCCTACTTCGCCGCGGCCTTCCAGCACCTGTCCGAGGACCCCTGGGCGCTGGAGCCCGCGCTGGCCTTCGAGGTCCGGCTGGGACAGGCGGGTTGCGAGTTCATGAGCGGCAACGCCGCCGAGGCCCGCCGGCTGGTGGACGAGCTCCTCCCCCGGGCACGCACCTTCCCGGAGCTGGCGGGCGTCTGCCGGCTGAAGAGTGAGTTGCACCTCATCGCCAATGAGCACCTGACGGCCGTCACCTGCCTGCTGGAGTGCCTGGAGCGGATGGGCATGCCGATGCAGCCCTTCCCCGCCTGGGAGGAGGTGGAGATGGCCAACGCGGAAGTGTGGGCCCTGCTGGGGGATCGGCCCATCGCGAGTCTCATCGAGCGGCCCCTGGTGGATGATCCGGACATGGAGGCGATGATGAACGTCCTCGGCGCCCTGTTCGCGCCGGCGTTCTTCCTGAGCCCCTCGCTGCTCCTCCTCCATCTCTGCCGGATGGTCTCGCTGAGTCTGCGCCACGGCCACACCCCCGCCTCCGTCCATGGATACTCCTGGTTCGGGGTGATGGTGGGCCACACCTTCAAGAAGTACCGGGAGGGCCAGGCCTTCTGCCAGCTCGCCCATGCGCTCGTGGAGCGGTACGACCTGGCCGCCCTTCGCGGCAAGGCGCTCCACACCCTGAAGCTGGCCAACTGCTGGACCGAGCCCCTCGCCCTCTCGCTCGAGCTGGCCCAGAAGGCCTTCCAGCACGCGCTCCAGGCCAGTGACATCCAGATCGCCTGCTTCTCCTCCTGTCACCTCGTCACCAACCGCCTCACGTTGGGGTTCCCCCTGGAGGAGGTCTACCAGGAGTCGATCGCCCGTCTGGACTTCGTGAGCAAGGCGGGCTTCGTGGGTGTGAGGGATACCATCCACTTCACGCAGCGCTACGTGCAGCAGCTGCGCGGGCTCACGCCCTCGTCCGACTCGCTGAGCGGGGAGGGGTTCGACGAGGCGGCCTTCGAGGCCGGGCTGCCCTCCAACCAGAGCACCACGCAGTGCTGGTACTGGCTCACCCAGGCGCAGTCCCGCTTCCTGCGCGGGGCGTTCCCGGAGGCGCTCGAGGCCGTGGACAGGTCCTTCGAGCTGCGCTGGGCCTGCCTGGGTCTGCTCCCGAGCCTGGAGCTGCACTTCTTCCGCGCGCTGAGCCTCGCCGCCTGCTACGGGTCCATGGCTCCCGGACGGCGGCCACAGGCCCTCGAGGCCATCCGCGCTCACCAGCGGCAGCTCGCGGAGTGGGCGGAGCATTGCCCCTCGACGTTCCGCTGCCTCGAGCGTCTGGTCTCGGCGGAACTGGCGCGGCTCTCGGGGCAGGAGGGGGAGGCCCTCCGTGCCTACGAGCAGGCCCACCAGTCCGCCCGCGAGCACGGCTTCGTCCAGAACGCGGCCCTGGCGTGTGAGCTGGCCGCCCGCTTCTGGCGGGAGCGCGAGCTTCCCACCCTCGCCGAGTCCTACGCCCGCAAGGCCCGGGAGGCCTACGTGCGCTGGGGCGCCCACGGGAAGGTCAGACACCTGGACGCCGAGTGGCCCCTGCTGGCCTCCACCGGGAGCGAAGAGGACACCGGCACGGATACGACGTCGACGCAGCTCGATGTCCTCGCCCTGGTGAAGGCCCAGCAGGCCATCTCCGGGGAGATCGTCCTCGAGCGGATGGCCACCACGCTGCTGCGCGTCGCCATCGAGAACGCCGGTGCCCAGCGCGGCGCCCTGTTGCTGCCGCGCGGTGATGCGCTCCAGATCGTGGCGCTCTCGGGGACCACCTCCGAGGACTCCGCCGCGGAGGGGGACGAGCCGCGCCTGCCCTGGTCCCTCATCTCCTACGTCAAGCGGACGCGGGAGCACGTGCTCATCGGCGATGCCTCCCAACCGCACCCGTTCGCGGCCGATCCCTGGCTCGCGCGCGGCAGGGCCCGCTCGGTGCTCTGCCTGCCGCTGCTGCGCCACGAGGAGTTCCGTGGCGTGCTGTACCTGGAGAACGAGCTCGCCCCGGATGCCTTCACGCCGGCCCGCCTCTCCCTGCTCGACCACCTGGCCTCACAGGCCGCCATCTCCGTGGAGAACGCGCGGCTGTACGCCGACGTCCAGCGCGCCGAGACCGCCCTGCGCCGCGCCAACGACGAGCTGGAGCAGCGCGTGGAGGAGCGCACCCGGGAGCTCAAGCAGGCCCAGTCGCGGTTGATGGAGACGGCCCGCACCGCCGGCATGGCCGAGGTGGCCGCCAACGTGCTCCACAACGTGGGCAACGTCCTCACCAGCGCCGTCATCAACCACCAGGTGCTGCGCCAGACGGTGGACGCCTCCCGCATGGGGCGGTTGAAGCAGGCCACCACCCTGCTCGCCAAGCACCGTCACGCGCTGGCGGACTTCCTCTCCCGGCATCCCCAGGGCATGCAGCTGCTGGACTACCTCTCCGTGCTCGCCGACGAGCTGCTGCGCGAGCAGTCCACGCTGCGCGAGGGCATGGAGGCGATGGGCATGCACATCGATCACATCCGCGCCATCGTGCAGATCCAACAGAACTACGCCAGCAACACCCTCCTCACCGAGGAGTGTGAGCTCTCGGAGCTCGTCCAGGATGCCCTGCGCATCTTCATGCCCGCGCTCCGGCGCCATGGCGTCACCGTCACCCAGGAGCTCGCCGCGTTGCCTCCGGTGCGTCTGGACAAGCACAAGGTGCTGCAGATCCTCATCAACCTCATCAGCAACGCCAAGAAGGCCATGCAGACGCTCCCCGAGGGGCAGCGCCACGTGCACGTGCGGCTCGAGGCCGTGGACCGCATGGCGCGCGTCTCGGTGGTGGACAATGGCGTGGGCATCGCCCCGGAGAACCGCGAGCGGCTGTTCTCCCAGGGCTTCACCACGCGCGAGGGCGGCCGTGGATTGGGCCTGCACTCCAGCGCCCTGAGCGCGAGGGCCATGGGCGGGAGCCTTGCTTTGCAGAGCGAGGGGCTGGGCAAGGGCGCCACCGCCATCCTCGAGCTGCCGCTCGACGGGGGAGGGGAGGCACTCGACTGAGTTGCCTCAGGCCCTCAGGGCGACGACCGTGACGCCGTCTCCGCCCTCGTGGTTCTCTCCCGGACGGAACATGCGGATGTACGGCGAGGCCGCCAGGTAGTCGCGGATCGCCTGCCGCAGCGCTCCGGTGCCGTGCCCGTGGATGATCAGCGCCGACTCCTCGCCGCTCCTCATCCCCCGGTCCAGGAACGACTCCACCTCCGAGAGCGCGTCCTCGGCCCTCATGCCGCGCACGTCGCACCGGTAGTTCGTCGCCTCCACCGCCTCCGGCGCCGCCGCCTTCGCCCGTTGCAGGTGCTGCACCTGCTTGTTGCGCTCGGGGAACTTCGACTCCTTCGGCTTCGGCGCCCTCGAGCCCGACAGCTCCGACACCGGCACGCGCATCTTCATGATGCCCGCCGCCACCAGCACCTGCTCCCCGTGCAGCTCCAGGATTTCCACGTCCTTGTTCAACCCCGCGTGCCGCACCCGCGCGCCCACCCGCAGCTCCGCGGGAGGCGGGGCCTCCACCTGGAACAGCTCCGCCCTCGCCGCCCTGGCCCGCTGGTTCGCCTCCTCCGCCCGCTGCAGCAACTGCGCCCGCGCGTCCGCCGCCGCCTTCTCGTTGGACTGCGCCCGCAGCACCTTCAGCAGCTCCTGCACCTCCGTCGCCGCCTGGTCGCTCGCCGCCGCCACTTCCTCGTTGAAGCGCATCAGCCGCGCCTTGCGCTCGCGCTCGAACTGCTGCTTCTGCTCCTCCAACTGCGCCCGCAGCCGCTCGGCCTCCTCCGCCGCCACCTTCGCCCGGTCCAGCTCGTCCTGCAGCTTGCGCCGGTCCTCCTCCGCCGCCGCCAGCGCCTTGGCCAGCGCTCCTCCCGCGTTCATCGCCAGGTCGCGCGCTCGCGCACAGATGTGCTCCGGCAGCCCCATCCGCGACGCCACCTCGATGGCCGACGACGCACCCGCCGCGCCCAGCTGCAGCTTGTACGTGGGCGCCATCTTCTTCGCGTCGAAGCCCACTCGCGCGTTGAGGAAGCGCGGATCCAGGTGCGCCAGCGCCTTGAGCTCCTCCAGGTGCGTGGTCACCAGCACCACCGCCCCCTTCGTCAGCAGCTCCTCCAGCACCGCGATGGCGATGGCCGCGCCCTCGCGCGGATCCGTGTCCGCGGCGATCTCGTCGATCAGCACCAGCGAGTTCCTGCCCACCGACAGCGCGATGTTGCGCAGCATCACCACGTGCGCGCTGAACGTGGACAGGCCCTGAGACAGATCCTGCGCGTCACCCACCGTCGAGTGCACCGAGCGGTAGAGCGGCATCCTCGAGCCCTCGCCCGCCGGAATGGGCAGGCCCGCCCGCAGCATCAGCGCGCACAGGCCCACCGCCGTCAGCGTCACCGTCTTGCCGCCCGCGTTGGGACCGGACACCACCAGCGCCCGCGCCTCGCCCTTCATCTCCACGTCGTTGGGCACCACCTCGGTGTCCCGCAGCACCAGGCGGGGGTGACGCAGCCGCAGCAGCGTCAGCTCCTCCACACCCGAGAACTCGGGCGCGTGGGCCCGCAGGTCTCCGGCCAGCACCGCCGCCGCCTCCACCTCGTCCAGCTCCGCCACCGCCGCGATGCCCTCGAGCACCTTCGCCGACTCGCGCCCCAGCTGGTTCGTCAGCTCCTGGAGGATGCGCCGCTCCTCCTCCGTCACCACCGACTGGGCAATGGCCAGGTCGTTGCCCATGCCCACCAGCCCCTCGGGCTCCACGAACAGCGTCTGCCCCGTCTGGCTCGCGTTGTGGACGATGCCCGGCACCTCGCCCCGGTAGTTGGACACCACCGGCACCACGTACCGCCCGTTGCGGATGGTGTAGTAGTTCTCCCGCAGCTTCGGCAGGAAGCTCTCGTCGCGGAGCTTCTCCTCCAGCCAGCCCTTGATGCGCCGGTGCAGGCCGCGCACGCGATCCCGCGCCTCGCGCAGCTCCGGGCTCGCGCGGTCGGAGATCTCCCCATCCGCCTCGAAGCTCCGGTCGATGCGCACCGCCAGTTGCTCCAGCACCGGCAGCCGCCGGGAGATGGCCGCCAGCCGGGGCACCACGTGCTGCCGCTCCTCCAGCGCCTCCCGGGTACGCACGAAGGCGAACAGCAGCTGCGCCGACGCGATCAGCTGCCGGGGCTCCAACAGGCCGCCCTTCGAGGCCAGCTCCAGCGCGCCCCGCAGGTCCGTCACTCCGCCCAGCGGCAGGGAGAACTGCTCCTGGGCCAGCTGCCGCGCCTCGGCGATCAGCGCCAGGGCATCCGCCACCTGCTCCTCGCCATCGAGGAACGGCCGGGCGAGCGCGCGCTCCCTTCCGGGCTCGGTCCGGCAACGATGGGCCAGTGCGCGGAGCACGTCCGCGAATCCAAGGTCTTCGAGCGTTCTCTGGGCAATCTGCACGGTCATGGGTTTCATGCGCCACCGGGGCGCCCGTCAAGAAGAAGGTAGGGTTTTGAAAGCCAGACCCGCTCTGCTATCTGCCCGCCATGCTCTGGCTCGTGTTGGCGGGCACGCTCGCGGCGGCCATGGACGCCCCGGTTCCCGGGGACCTGACAGCGGCCCTGGCCCGGGAGGCCTCGGGTGACAGCGCCGGGGCCCTGCAATCCGTCCAGGACGTCCTGCGTGTCTGGCCCGCCGAGGCCCTCCCCCGGTTGGAGGCGGCCCGGCTCCTGCTGAAGTTGGGGGGGAACCTGGATCAGGCGGAGACCCACCTCGACGTCGCCGCCGCCGTGGCCCCCGACAACCCCCGGGTCCATTACCTGCGCGGGTTGTTGTGGGAGGAGCGGGGCCACCCCCTGAAAGCGGCCCGTTCCCATGAACTGGCCGTCTTCTATCGTCCGTCCTACGAGGATGCTCGTTTCCGGCTCGCCGGCCTCTGGGCCTCCCTGGGTGACTGGCTCAAGGCCGAGCTCCACTACCGCTTCCTCGCCCGCTCCCGTCCCGAGTGGGTGCAGGTGCGTCTCCAGCTCATCCATGTCCTCGAGCAGCAGGGCAGGGCGGCGGACGCGGAGAAGGAGTTGCTGCGCTTGAAGGACGAGCAGCCAACGAATCCCCTCGTCATTCGTCGGCTGGTGGACCTCTACGAGCGCACGGGGCGCGCGAAGCTGGCGGCGAGGCTGCGAGCGAGCCTGGAGCCGCCCGCTCCCCCCAAGAGGATGCGTCCCCTGCGCCCGTCGCGCCGGTAGGAAACCTTTCGTCCCCTCCGTGATTGCGTGGAAGGCGCCACTGCATACACTGCGCCCGCTTTGAAGACCGCCAACCTCGCCATTGTGTTCACCGACATCCAGGGCTTCACCGAGCGAACCAGCCGGCAGACCCTCGAGGAGAACCAGCGCCTGCTCAAGGTGCACCATGATCTCCTCACCCCGGTGTTCAAGGCCTTTGGCGGGCGCATCATCAAGTCCATCGGAGACGCCTTCCTCGTCACCTTCGAGTCGCCCACCCAGGCCGTGCTCAGCGGCATGGCCATCCAGGACCGGCTCTGGCAGCACAACCGCTCCGTGCTCGAGGCCGAGCGGCTGGACGTGCGGGTGGCCATCAACGTGGGCGAGGTGCGGGTCGAGTCCAACGACGTCTTCGGCGAGCCCGTCAACATCGCCTCGCGCGTGGAGTCCATCGCCGAGCCCGGCGCGGTCTTCTTCACCGAGGCCGTCTACCTGGCCATGAACAAGGCGGAGGTGCCCTCGCAGGAGGTGGGCGCCTTCGAGCTCAAGGGCATCCCCGGGAAGATCCGCGTCTTCCGGGTGCCCCACGCGCCCTACCGGGTGGAGGTGCCCACCGTGGTGCACGTGTCGCCCGGGTCCGGGGCACCGTTCCTCCAGGAGGCGCCGCCCTTCGGCAACCTGGCCCTCTCGCGCATCCCGAGTTCGGCGCTCGTCGTGGGGCCGGATCTGGCCGCCACCGCGGCGGCCCTGGGCTCGCGCGCGGCCACCGCCGGCGGCAGGCTCGTGGAGCGCACCCGCACGGTCCTCCAGTCGGTGAAGGCCGTTCCGCGTCCCTCCGCGCTCGCCTCGCGCAAGCTGGCGGTGGGCGGCGGCGTGCTGGCGCTGGTGCTCGGCATCGGCTTCGTGATGCGGGACAGCGAGGTGGAGAACGCCATCGAGGCCGTGGCCGAGGCCTCCGCCAACAAGGAGCAGTTCTCCCTCAAGGAGAAGCTCAAGCGGGTGCAGGACGCCGAGAAGCTCATCAGCCAGGAGAAGGATCCGGGGGAGAAGGCCTGGCTCCATGGGCAGCTCGCCGAGGCGCTGGATGCACCCGGTCAGGCGGTGGGTTTCTACCGGAGCGGTGTGAAGGCCGGCCACGGCGACTCGGAGGACCGGCTCATCGAGCTGTTGGAGTACCCGGAGTGCCGCGTGCGCGTCAGTGCCGCGGATGCAGTGGGCGACCTCAGGCTGGCCTCCGCGCGCGGCGAGCTGGAGGACCTGGCCGATGATGGAGGCCCGGGCGAGGACTCGGGCCTGTTCGGCTGCGACTCGCGCAAGGCCGCGAAGGAAGCCCTGGAGCGGCTCGGCCGCTGAGAATGTGGGGGACGACATGAGACGGGTGAAGACAGGATTGGATGTCTGGGTGGAGCAGGGCTTCGCGCCGCTGAAGGGCAAGAAGGTGGGCGCCATCGTCAACCCCACCAGCGTGGACTCGCGCTTCCGCCACCTGGCGGATCTGCTGGCGCAGACGCCCGGGGTGAAGCTCTCGGCGCTCTTCGGCCCCGAGCACGGCATCCGCGGCGAGGCCCAGTACATGGTGGCCGTGGGCGAGGCGCGCGACCGGCGCACCGGCGTCCCCGTGCACAGCCTCTACGGCTCCACCTTCGAGTCGCTCTCGCCCCGCGCCGAGTGGCTGCGGGGCCTGGACGCGCTCGTCTTCGACATCCAGGACGTGGGCAGCCGCTACTACACCTACGTCTACACCATGGCCCTGGCCATGAAGGCCGCGGGCAAGGCCAAGGTGCCCTTCTACGTGTTGGACAGGCCCAACCCGCTCAACGGCGTCACCATCGAGGGCAACCTGGTGGGCGAGCGCTACCGCTCCTTCGTGGGCCTGTACTCCATTCCCAACCGGCACGGCATGACGGCCGGCGAGCTCGCCCGCCTCTTCAATGACGAGCAGGGCTTCGGCTGCGAGCTGACGGTGGTGCCCATGGAGGGCTGGCGGCGCGAGGACTTCTGGTCCGACACGGGGCTGCCCTTCATCTCGCCCTCGCCGAACATGCCCACGCCGGACACGGCGCTCGTCTACCCGGGCATGTGCCAGGGCGAGGGCACCAACGTCTCCGAGGGCCGCGGCACCTGCCGTCCCTTCGAGCAGTTCGGCGCTCCCTGGGTGGAGACGGACGCGCTGATCGCCCGCCTGGAGCGCGAGAAGCTGCCCGGCGTCGCCTTCCGCGCGGTGGGCTTCACCCCTACCTTCGACAAGTACAAGGGTGAGTCCTGCAATGGGGCCTTCATCCACGTCACCGACCGTCACGCCTTCCTCCCGCTGCGGACGGGTCTGGCCATCTTCCAGGCCCTCTACGAGCTGGGCCAGGGCGGCAGGTTCGCCTGGCGCGAGGACGCCTACGAGTTCGTGGACGACGTGCCGGCCTTCGATCTGCTCTGTGGCACGGACCAGGTCCGCCGGGGGATCGAGGCCGGTTGGCCGCTGGATCGTCTGATGGAGGGCTTCGACACCCAGGCCCGGGACTTCGCCAAGCGGAGGGAGCGTCATCTGCTGTACGCTCGAGGGTCGTGAGCCAAGACGTCATCGGGATCGTGTCCGACAGCCATGGGGACCTGGCCGCTTTCGACGCGGCCTATGAGCTGTTGCGGGCCAAGGGCGCCCAGCGCTTCATCTTCCTCGGCGGCCGGTATTCCGACCTGGACGAGTGGATCCTCGACCGGCGGGAGCGCAGCCGGGGAGGCCGGGAGTACTCGGGGGCGGACTTCATCGAGGACGTGGCCAAGTGGCTCGCCGTCACCGAGCAGAAGCCGCGTCCGCGCTCGCTGTCCGTCTCGTTCGACGCGCTCAAGGAGATGGATGCGGATCCCCTGCTGGTCCGCGAGCACTTCCTGCGCACGCCGGAGCGCGACTCCATCCAGTACCGCGATCCGAGCATCCCCCGGAAGGTGCTGGACATGGTGGGCGACACGCTGTGCTGCCTCACCTACGACAAGAACGACCTGAGCCGGGATGACCTGGTCAACGCGGTCATCTTCATCCACGGCAAGGAGTCCGAGCCGAAGCTGGTGCAGATTGGCCCGCGCTTCTTCCTCACGCCGGGCCGGCTGGCGGGGGCCGCGGAACAGACGTGCGCCCTGCTGGAGCGGGTGGACAAGGATCTGCGCTTCTCGGCCTTCCGGCTGGATGGGAAGACCGTGCTGGAGCCGCGGACGTTGGCGGTGGATCGACGCAACAAGCTGTCCGTCAAGTGAGGCCCCCCGTGCAGGTCGCGCTCCTCGGAGGCTCGTTCAACCCGCCGCACGTGGGCCATCTGATGGCGGCCCACTACGTGCGCGCCACCCAGGGCGTGGACGAAGTGTGGCTCATGCCCACGTTCGTCCATCCCTTCCGCAAGACGACGGCGCCCTTCGAGCACCGCGTGCGCATGTGCGAGCTGATGTGCCGGGACGCCGCGGGCTGGATGAAGACGTCGAAGGTGGAGAGCGAGGTGGGCAAGGACGGGCGCACGGTGGACACGCTGGATTTCCTCCGGGCGCGCCATCCGGAGTACCGCTTCTCGCTGATCATCGGCTCGGACATCCTCAAGGATCTGCCGCAATGGAAGGACTTCGACCGCATCCAGCGCATGGCGCGCGTGGTGGTGCTGTACCGCGCGGGCTACCCGGCCGAGGGCACCGTGGGGCCGCCGCTGGCCGTCGTGTCCTCCACCGACATCCGCGAGCGGCTGAACCGGGGTGAGCTGCCCTCGGACCTGGTGCCGCGCGTGGTGCTCGACTACGCCCGCGAGCACCACCTGTACGGGTTGTGAGCGCCCCCCGTTCCCCGTGGCCTCGGCGGAGCGGACGCGCTACAAACGCGCATGGCCAACGACATCAAGTCCATCGAGATCGGTGTGAGCGTGCGGATGGTGGATGGCAACCTCTGCGCCACCTGGTCCTTCGACAATGAGAATGCGGACCGGGACGGCACCCAGGTGCGGCTGTTCAGCGGGCAGGAGTATCAGGTGACGTACCGGCTGCTCGATCCCGCCTCCTGGAGCCTCGATGCGGCATCGCTGCGCAGGGTCTCCGACTCCAACACCGGCTTCGTGACCCTCACCCAGGGCGAGACGACGTCACCCCAGGCGTTGCCGGAGGGAGCGGGGACCGTGACGGTCGCGGCGTTCGCCTCGGACGCGCTCACCCTGAACGTCACCAACGCGCTGTCCTCCGGCAGCGAGCCCTTCACCGTGGGCCTGTCCCTGACGGTGTCCGCCAGGAACGCGCAGGGGACCCCCAAGCAGTCGAGTCAGGATCCCCAGATGATCCTTGAGCCGGTCATCGCGCCGCCCTCTCCGTAAGTAGGTAGGCAAAAGTTCCTGACACAATGAGCCTGCCCCAGTTATGAGGCTCTCCAGCGGACCTCGATTTACTCGCAGAGGGCCAGCGGGGCCCGCTGCGTTCAGTCCCGAGTGCCTGGGATGACGCCAGAGCGCATCAGGGTCCACAGAAGTGTGGTGGCGTTATGCATGGCTTGGCGGCGCAGAGCGCCCTCTCCCAGGGCATCCAAGGTACTCTTGCGCTCGTCGCCGTAGTCGGAGATGCCCCGGATGACGAGAGTGCGCGTGGGCTCGACGCGCTTGACGGCGGCGGCCATGAGCCCGGCGGACTCCATGTCGAGCGCTTTGAGATTGCGGTCTCGCTTCGCGCGGAGCCACTGGGTAAACTCGTGTGCAGCGCCGACAACGGGCCCGGAGGCGAGGTGGACGTCGAGCAGTTCGGGCTCGGAGCGGAGGAGTCGCTGGCGGACGAGTTCGGTGCGGGCCGGCTCGGGAACGTGCTGGGTGAGAGCCTCCTGGCAGAGCTGGCTCCAGGAGAGGAAGGCCTCGCGCTCGGCGAACTCGAGGTTGCGGACGCGGGAGAGAAAGTCGTGGTCGCCCTGGAACACAGTGCCGCCGAGGGCAAACTCGTGTGAGCCCGGAGCCGCTCCGGGCTGGGCCTTGGCCGAGGCGAGGTAATTATCGACTTGGCTGGCGACGACAACGTCCCCGACGCGCACGTCCGGGTGGAGGCTTGCGGCGATGCCGAGCATTACGACGGTGCGGGGGTTCCACCGGGAGAGGAGGCGCTCGGTGTGGAGCGTAGCGGGCTCGGGGTTCATTTCGCCGATGAATGAGATGACGCAGCGGTGGGGTGAGCCGGGCAGCTCGAAGGTGTAGTCGTACTGGCCCGTATTCTCGTCTCGCTCGGCGCGGAGGGACGTAGGCAACAGCTCTCGGAATACACGAAACTCTTCCTTGAGTGCGATGATGATACCTAGGTCCATAGTGGATTTCGAAGTAGTGGGCTGGGGGCGGGGCTTCGCGAGATTGGCCTCCAATATCCAGACATCGCCGAGGGAGTCGCCCACGCAGATGACATTCTCAGCGGTGGCGAGGCCAAGGAAGGCATCGCTCCCGTAGAGCGTTTGTAGGCATTCTCCTGAGTGGAGGTCCCACAGCTTGAGCGTGCCGTCGGCGGAGGCGGAGAGGGCGCGCCGGCCATCGGGCAGCACCGCGCAGGCGCTCACACTGTTCGAGTGGCCATCTATCGTGGCCAGGAGGCAGCTCGTCTCCAGGTCCCACAACTTGAGCGTGCAGTCAGCGGAGGCGGAGAGGGCGCGCCGGCCATCGTGGGCTTGCCCCGGTTACGTGGACAGTAGGGTTAAGATGCCAACTTCTGCGGTAAGGCCGCAAGCTCAAAATCCACTGGACTGACGTAGCCCAGCGAAGAGTGCCGCCGCTGGCGGTTGTAGAAG
>NZ_DBNGVP010000030.1:0-45117 GCF_057119385.1 Archangium sp.
GCGGGATGGAAAGTTGACGACCGAGCCGAAGCCGGAGAAGTGAGAGGCACCAGCGTCGCTCCGCTCCGATGATCGGCTTCGCCCGGAACTGGTGATCGGCTTGAGCCGGAATCGGTGATCGGCTTCGTCCGGAACAAGTGATCGCAATGGCCGGAATACGCAGTATGCGTCACGCCGCGTCATCCACGGTGAGCAGTGGGATGCCGCGCTTCTTCAGTTCGGGAGCGCGGCGCCCCCTGCGAGTAAAGGCCCCCTACTGACTCAACTCCCTCTTGATGCGCTCTAGTACTGCGTTGGGACGCCCCATGAAGGCATCAAGCAGACGTCTTTCGACACCGTGCGGTTCCCAAACAGTCGCTGGCTCGAGCCCGATACATTCTTCGGGGGTCGCCTCTCTCGAATTGCCGAGGGTGTCGAAAATCCAACAACGCCGGAGTGGGCCCACTTCCATTCTGAATTGGACAATGGGTTGCGTCAGGCGCTCCTCAATCTCTCTCCACCCAATGAGCTCCCATGACTTCGGGTAGGGATGCTTGACCATGATCCTGAAGAGAACGGGCTCGGATGCGATCCTGTCCAGGTCCGAGTCTGGACTGGTGGTCCTGTGATTGTAGAAGGCATCAAAATGCAATTCGAGAACCCTTCCATAGCCGAAGGAGCCGTCTGGGAGGGGAATTCTCCAAAATGAACCTGGCTTATGCGTTGGCTGCATGCCCTAGTACCCTGTGTAACGGTGAAGTTCGCCCCAGCGAATCGTGGCAGCATCATGAAGCCGTCTGCCCCGAGGGTTGTCTTTTGACACTGCGCGCACGATGTTCTCGGTTCGATGGGGCTTGCCAGTGTCGGACTGGGCGCCTCCACTGAAGTCTATCAGTTGCTGCTCTCTTCCGCGAATCCGCCAATACGCAGGGTCATCATACCTCTGAGCGTAGTCGATGGCGGCTCCAACGTCGAACACATCAAGTTGTGCATCATCGAATGAAACACCCCTCGGCTCTTGGTTCTCGTCAATGTGATGATTCCTGTCTCGGAGCCTGATGGCCAACTGTGCCTGGAGGTCAAGGGGCAGGCTGAGGTCAACGACCATGCTGGTCCGGCCAGAGTAGTAGAGGTTGGTTGCCTCATTGAACTTTCTGTAGGCCGCATAGAGACGGCCGCGTTTCTTTTTGCTTTCTCTGGCGGATTCCGTATCTGGCCACTCACTGGGCGGAGCGCGGGGAGAAGACACCGACTCAGGTTGGGGCGTGGGCGCGCTTGTCTCTACTGACACCGTGCCATCAGGCGCATGGTGAATGAGGATCTCCATCTCGATGGTGCTCGGAGTCGCAGAGTCCTTTGGGGAATACCGGCCTTGAACCCATCCAGAAACATCTCCGAAGTGCGTGCCGTAGAACTTGTCCGCGACGTCGATAGGGGTCTGCTCACCGTCCACAACCGCTTTGATGGTGAAGCAAAGCAGCAGAACACTGCCTGCGGCCGCGGCGACCGCGCCACTCGTCACCAGGGATTCTCCTACCGCAGCGCCAGTGCCTGCTCCTGCCGCGGTCGTGCCGCCTTGCGGCACCGGGCGAAGCATGCCGCGGGGGACCCCATCTCCTGTGCCTCCGCCCGGAATCCCTCGCAGCGGTGGCCGGGAAGGGAGAAGTGGAGCCGTCGGCTGCCTCGCTCCCGGCGCAGGCACGGCGGCAGATGCTCCACCTTGTTCTGCCTTCTCGAAGCCGCTGCTCGGGACGTAGACGCAGTACCTTGTCTGTGCAGTGGCAGGGAGAGCGCTCCGGGGTGCGCTACTGCACCCCACGAGCAACATGCATGTCAGCAAAGCCACCCCTCTGGGCACTCGGCGCCTCCTGGCATGGGCTCAGCTCGCGAAGAGCCCCTCGCGGTATTACAGGGAGGCGGAGCGTGCCGTTCAAGACTCCGTAGCACGGCATGAGGGAAGGGCGGCCTGTGCAGCCGGGGGCGGTGCCTTCTTTCACTCCCCACTCACTCCGAGCACCGCGCGCAGCCGTGCCGCCATGGCGTCCACCTGCGGCGGGTGGATGCTCCCGACGTGGCTTCCCGGCAGGGGCACCAGGTCCAGTTGCTCCCGCTTCACGTACTGGTCCCAGCCGAGCGTCTCGTCGCGGATGGAGCGGGACTCCTCGCTGGTGAAGAGCATCACCCGGCCGTGGAGCGCCGGCACCGTCCAGCGCTGCACCTGGGGCACCAGCACCTCGCCGAGCACGTGCCACACGCGCGCCAGGTGCTTGCCGTCGAAGTGCGGCGCCACGACTCCGGCGTCACGGGCCCGCTCGGCCACCCGCTCCCATTGGGCGGCGAGGCTCATCCCGGCCAGCTCGCCCTCCAGCGTCTCGTCCAGCACGCCGAACTCCTGCGCCATCAGCCGCACGCCCTCCATCTGCTGGGGCGCGTGCGTGGCGAGCGCCGTGAAGGTGTCCAGCAGCGCCAGCAACTCCACCTTCTCCCCCGCCGCCTCGAGTGCCGCCGCCACGCCGAACGCCGCGCAGCCTCCGTATGAATAGCCGAGCAACCGGTACGGCCCGTGCGGCTGCACCGCGCGGATGTCCTTCACGTACGAGGCGATGCGCTCGTCGAAGGTGGCGAAGGGACGCGCCGCCAGCGTCTCCGGTGCCTGGATGCCGAAGTGGCGGAACTTCCGGCCCAGCCGCTTGATGAGCGGGTAGTAGTGGTGCAGCTCTCCGTCTCCCGCGTGCAGGAAGAAGAGCGCCGGGGCGTCCTCCGGCGTCTCCGCTCCCGACAGGTGCACGATGCTCGTGGGCGGCGGTCCGGCTTCCAGTTGCTCGCGCAGGGCCTCCGCCGTCTCACGCAGCACCGGGTACTGGAACAGCGTGGCCAGCGGCACCGGGATGCCGAACTCCTCTTCCAACCGTCCCAGCAGGCGCATCGCCAGCAGCGAGTCGCCGCCGAGCTCGAAGAAGTTGTCTCCGGCGTTGACCTCGGGCCGCTGCAGCACTTCCTTCCACAAACGCTGGAGCGCCATCTCCAGCGTGGAGCGGATGGGCATCTCCAGGGTTCCCATCGCCGGGGTCTCGGCGGGGGCCGGGGCCGTGGGGGCCGCTGCCTCCGGAGCCGGCAGCGCCTTGCGGTCCACCTTGCCGTTGTTGTTGACCGGCAGCCGCTCCATCACGACGAAGGACGCGGGCACCATGTACGTGGGCAGTAGCGCCGCCACGTGCGCGCGCAGTGCCTCCGCCCGCACCGCCGATGGGGCCTGCACCCAGGCGCACAGCTGCTGCATCCCCGTGGCTCCCGTGCGCGCCATCACCACCGCCTCCTCCACCTTGGGGAAACGCCGCAGGCACGTCTCGATCTCCGACAGCTCGATGCGGAAGCCGCGGATCTTCACCTGGTGGTCCGCCCGCCCCAGGAAGCGCAGGCGTCCATCCGGCTGCAGCCGCGCCAGGTCCCCCGTGCTGTACATGCGCGCACCGGGCTCGTGGGAGAACGGATCCGGCATGAAGCGCTCGGCCGTCATGTCCGGCGCGCTCAGGTAGCCGCGCGAGAGCGCCGCCCCGCCGATGTACACCTTGCCCGGCAGGCCCGGCAGCACCGGCTCCAGGTGCTCGTCGAGCAGGTAGACGCGCACGCGCGGAATGGGCCGGCCAATCGGGAACGTCGGCGCCGTGCCCACGCCCTCGGCACCCGGGATGTCACACGTGGCCGAGGTGATGGTGCACTCGGTGGGCCCGTACACGTTGACCCACGGGGCATGCGCGCCTCCCACGCGCACCCAGGACTCGAACGTCTCGCGCTTGAGCACGTCTCCGCCCGGCGCCAGCAGGTGCAGCTTCGCCGGCACGCGCTGGCCCTGCGCCTCCATCTCGCGCACCCACTCCTCGATGTACGTGGGCGGCAGGCTGATGACCGTGATGCCTTCCTGCTCCAGGTAGGGCGTCATCGCGTGCGCCGGCACGAGCCCGCTGCGCATCACCACCGTGGCTCCCACCACCAGCGGCGGGTACAGGTCCTCGGCGGCCGCGTCGAAGCTCAGCGGGGCGAACTGCAGCATCCGGTCTCCCGGCCGCAGCCCGAAGCGCTTCGCGATGGCCACGTTGTGGTTCACCACCGAGCGGTGCTCCACCATCACGCCCTTGGGCTCACCCGTCGAGCCCGAGGTGAAGATCATGTACGCCAGCTGCGCGTCGGATACCTCGCGAGGCCCGGGGACGAGCTCGCCCGGGACGTGCCCGGGCTGCTCGGGGACTTCCACCACGGGGGCGTAGTCGTCGTGCGTCTCCATCGCCTCCGCGTCCACCCAGAGGCGGCGCACGCCGGCCCGCTCCAGCACCGCGCGCTTGCGAGGCTCCGGCCAGCCCGGATCCAACGGGACATAGGTGCCGCCCGCCTTGAGGATGCCCAGCAGCACGGCCATGGCCTGCGCGGTGGGCTCCATCATCACGCCCACCCGGTCCTCGGGCCGCAGCCCCTGCGCGACGAGCCGGGCCGCCAGCAGGTTGGCGCGGGCGTTGAGCTCGGCGTAGCTCCAGGTGGTGGTGTGGTGGGCCACCGCGGGCGCGTCCGGCGAGCGGCGCACCTGGGCCTCGAAGAGCGTGTGGATGCACGCCCCGGCCGGGATGTCCTGAGGCCCGCCGTCGAGCGCCGCCAGCACCCGCGCCCGCTGCGCGGAGGACAGGAGCGACAGCCGGGACAGCGCCACGTCCGGGGCTCGCACCGCCTCGGAGAAGAGCTGCTCGAAGGCGCGGGCCATGCGCTCGGCCGTCTCCGGCGTGAAGAGCGCGCTGTCGGTGGCGATGACGCCGGAGGTGGGGCCCTCGGGCTTCTCCACCAGATGCAGCACCACGTCGTACGCCGGGATGATGCTCTCTCCCTCCAGCGTGGACACGCCGAGCCCCTCGAAGGCCGGAGCCCCGAGCGTGTCCAGCAGCAGCAGTGCCTGGGCCAGCGGCGGCGCCGAGCGGTCCGCGTCCGGGTGGACGGCGTCCGCGATGCGCTTGAAGGGCACCTCCTGGTGGGCGGTGGCGTGGACCACGGTGCCGTGCGCCCGCTTCAGGAGCGCGCGGAAGGAGGGCTCGCCCGAGACATCGGTGCACAGCGGCACCACGTTGGCGAAGTAGCCCACCAGCCGCTCCGTGCCCGGCAGCAGGCGGCCCGAGAAGGGCGAGGCCACCACCACGCTCGACTGGGCGCTCAGCCGGTGCAGCCACGCCTGCATGAGCGCGAGCATCGCGGTGAAGGTGGACACGCCCTCCTGCCGGGCCAGGGCCTTGAGTGCGGCCACGTCTCCAGTGCGCAGGGACAGCCGCACCGGCCGCATGTTGGCGTTGAGCGCGGGCGCCCGGCGCGGGAAGTCGAGCGGCAGATCCAACACCGGCGGCGCGTCCGCCAGCGCCCGCTTCCAGGACTCGAGGCCCTCGTCGAGCCGGCGGAGCTGCTCGGGCCGGCGCTGCCAGAGCGCGAAGTCCGCGTACTGCACGGCCGCGGGAGGCAGCAGCGAGGGCTGTCCGGCGATCGCCGCGCGGTACGCCTCCGCCCACTCACCCAGCAGGGCCTGCAGGCCCATGCCGTCCAGCACGAGGTGGCTCACCGCCGTGACGAGCACATGCCGCGTGCCCGCCTCGTCCAGCCGCACCAGCTCGAAGCGGTACAGCGGTCCCCGGAGTGCGTCGAAGGGCTGGTGGTCGTGCCGCGTCGCGATGGCGCTCGCCGCCTTGCGCGCCTCCTCGGGCGGCAGGTGCGAGAGGTCCGTCCGCGTGAGCACCGGAGCGCTCCTCGGGTTCACCTGGGCGAAGACGGTCCCCGCCTCCTGGGTGAAGGTGGTCCGCAGCGTGTCGTCTCGGTCCACCACGGCCTCGAGCGCCGCTTCCAGCTTCGCGACGTCGAGCGGGCCCTCGAGCACGAGCGCGGACACCACCACGAAGGGCGGGGCCTCGGGCAGTTGCAGCGCGTACCAGAGCCGCTCCTGCACCAGCGAGGCCGGGAGGCGCGCGGGACGCTGTCCGGACGGCTTCCACTCCGCTTCCCGACGGGGCTCGCTGCCGAGCAGGGCCGCCAGTCCCGCGACGGTGGGCGAGGCGAAGAAGGACGCGAGGGGCAGCTCGGCACCGAGGGCCTGGCGCACGCGCACCACCAGCCGGGTGGCGCTCAGCGAGTGGCCGCCGAGGCGGAAGAAGTCCTCGTCGCGGTGCACCGTGTCCACACCCAGCACCTGGCAGAAGAGCTGAGCGAGCAGCTCCTCCACGGGCCCGCGCGGTGGCTCACCCGTGGGCCGGGCCTCGGAGGCGTCCAGGGGCAGGGCCTCCAGGGCCTTGCGGTCCACCTTGCCGTTGGCGTTGAGGGGCAGGGCCTCCCGCGTGACGAAGCGGGAGGGCACCATGTACGCGGGCAGCGAGCGCGCCAGGGCCCGGGCGAGCGCGGTGCTCTCCACTCCGGGCCCGGCGGGAACCACCCAGGCCACGAGCTGCTTCTCTCCGCCGTGGAGCTCGCGTGCCAGCACGGCGGCGTCGCGCACCTCGGGCAGGGCGAGGAGGGCGGCTTCGAGCTCCGCCAGCTCGATGCGCACGCCGCGCACCTTCACCTGGAAGTCGGCGCGGGTGACGAACTCCAGCAGGCCATCGGCGCGCAGCCGGGCGAGGTCTCCCGTGCGGTAGAGCCGCTCTCCGGGCCGGGCACTGAAGGGGTGCGGCACGAAGCGCTCGGCGGTCCACTCGGGACGGCCGAGGTAGCCGCGGCCCACGCCCGCTCCGCCGATGAACAGCTCGCCCACCACGCCCACGGGCACGGGCCGCAGGGACTCGTCGAGGACGTACGTCTCCAGGTTGGCGCGGGGCGTGCCGATGGGCGTGCTGCCTCCCGTAGGAGCCGTGCGCAGGAGGTGCATCGTGGTGGTGTCCGTGCACTCGGCCGGCCCGTACACGTTGCCGAAGGACACCGCCGGGTAGCGCTCCAGCCAGGTGCGGCACAGCGCGGGCGGAAGCGCCTGCCCACCGATGAGCATCCACCGCAGGCGGCGGAACGTGGGCGCGTGGGCGGCGTCGCCCTCCTCCAGGATGGACTGGAGGACGGACGGCACCAGCTCGAGGAAGGTGGCGCCACAGGCGTCCAGCTCCGCGGCCATACGCGGCGGCTCGCGGACCACCTCGTCGTCGACGACGTACGTGGAGCCGCCGAAGGAGAAGGCCCCGAGCATCTGCCAGACGGAGATGTCGAAGCCCATGCTCGCCGTCTGGGACAGCCTGTCCTCCGGCGTGAGGCCCAGGTCCTCCTGCTTCCCGAGCGCATGGTTGAGCAGGCTCCGGTGGTCGATCATCACGCCCTTGGGCGTGCCGGTGGAGCCCGAGGTGAAGACGACGTAGGCGAGGTTGCCGGGCGTGGCGCGGCGGGGCAGGGGCTCGGGGCTCTCGGCGTCGAGTCCCTCCAGGGAGAGCACGCGAGGACGCCGCGCCTCGGGGAGGAGGGCCAACGCCTCGGAGAGCAGCTCACTGGTGCCGCCGAGCGGAAGGACGAAGGGCGCACGGCTCTCGGACAGCAACTGCGCGATGCGAGCGGCGGGCAGTTGTGCGTCGAGCGGCAGGTAGGCACCCCCGGCCTTGTGGAGGGACAGGACGGCGCGGATGAGCCCCTCGGTGCGAGGAGCGAGGACGGCCACGAGCTGCTCGGGACCGACGCCCTGGGACACCAGCCGCCGGGCGGCGCGATTGGTGTGGGCCTCGAGGTCTCCATACGTCCACTGTCCGCCTCGGAATGCGAGCGCCACGCGCTGGGGCGCGGTGCGGGCGTGGGACGAGAAGCGCTCGTGGATGCAGGTGTCCAGGGGCCAGTCGCGCGTGGCGCCGCGGGCGGCGTGGAGGACGTCCTGGCGCTCCTCGGGCGTGAGCAGGGGCAGCGTGTCGAGCCGCGCGTGGGGCTCGCGCAGCGCGTGGGTGAGGAGCTGGACGTAGTGGCCCAGCAGGCGCTTCAGGGTGCCGGCCTCGAAGAGCTCGGTGCTGTAGCGGATGGCGAGCTGGTAGCCATCGGGGCCCTCGAGGATGCCGAGGGAGAAGTCGAGCGGGCTGCTCGCGGACTCCACCGTGAGGGGGCGGCCCTGGAGGCCCGGGAGCGCATCGGCGAGGGCGTGCTCCACCCGGTTCAGGTCGAACAGCACCTGGAAGAGGGGCGAGTGGCTCGGCGTGCGCGGGACGTCGAGCGTCTGCACGAGGCGCTCGAAGGGAACGTCCTGGTGGGAGATGGCCTCCAGGGTGGTGGCACGCACCTGGGAGAGCAGCTCGGCGAAGGAGGCGGAGGGCTGGAGGCGGGTGCGCAGCACCAGGGTGTTGACGAGCAGGCCGACGGTGTCCTCGGTGGCCGGGTGCGAGCGGCCCGAGACGGGCGTGCCGACGCAGAAGTCCGTCTGCTGGGAGTAGCGGTGGAGGAGTGTGGCGAACGCCGCGTACAGCACCATGAAGGGCGTGGCCTGGTGCTGGCGGCAGAAGGCGCGCAGGGCGTGGACGAGCTCGGAGGGGAGCGCCTGGTGGCCCGTGAAGCCGCCCTGATGCGAGAGCACGGCGGGACGGGGCTTGTCGGTGGGGAGCCGCAACAGTCCCGGCGCGCCCGTGAGCTGGCGCTTCCAGTACTGGAGCTGGGCTTCCTCGCGCGCACGCACGGGCGCGGTGCGCTGCCACGCGGCGATGTCGCTGGAGTCCAGGCGCACCGGTGCCAGCGAGGGCGTGCGGCCCTGGCCGAGCGTCCGGTACGCCTCGGCCAGCTCGCGCACGAGGATGTCCAGGGACAGGCCATCCACCAGCAGGTGGTGGAAGACGAGCAGCAGCACGTGGCGCTCGGGGCCCGTGCGCAGCAGCCGGAAGCGGTAGAGCGGGCCCTCGTCCATGGAGAAGGGCCGGTGCACCTCCTCGCGCAGCCAGTGGGCGAGCCGTTGCGGCGTGGCGGCTCCGTTCCACTCCTCGGCGAGCAGGAGCCGGCCGGGCAGCGGCTGGAGGACGGGCTGGGGCTGTCCCTCGCGGGACGGCACGGCCAGCCGCAGCACGGGGTGACGCTCCAACAGCCAGCGCAGCGCCGCCTCCAGCGTGTCCTCGTCCAGCGGGCCCGTCAGCTCGACGGCCTCGGGGATGTGGTAGGCGCCGGAGTCCGGGTGGAGCTGCTGGATGAACCACATCCGCTCCTGCGAGAAGGACAGCAGCGGCGGAGCGCCCGCGGGGCGGGGCGTGGGGGCGGGGAGATCCTCGGCGGCGGTGCCCCGGAGCTTCGACAGCGCGCGCGCCAGTCCCGCGATGGACGGAGCGGAGAAGAAGGCGGCCAGGGGCAGCTCGGCGCCGAAGGCCTGACGGATGCGGGCCACCAGCCGGGTGGCGCTCAGCGAGTGGCCGCCCAGCTCGAAGAAGTCGTCGTCGCGGTGCACCTTCTCCACGCCCAGCACCTGGCAGAAGAGCTGGCCGAGCAGCTCCTCCACGGGGCCTCGCGGGGCCTCGCCCGAGGGGGCTGCCTCGCTGGCGTCCACCGGCAGGGCGAGCAGCGCCTTGCGGTCTACCTTGCCGCTCGTGGTGAAGGGCAGCTCGGGCAGCGAGACGAAGCGCGAGGGCACCATCGCCTCGGGCAGCGACGCGGAGAGCCCCTCGCGGAGACGGGTCACCTCGCGGGCCGCGTCTCCCTCCAGCACGAGGAAGGCCTCCAGCCGCGCGTCCTTCTGGCTGCCGCGCACCACCACGGCCGCCTTGCGCACGCCGGGCTGGCGCAGGAGGGCGGCTTCCACTTCCTCCAGCTCGATGCGCACGCCGCGCACCTTCACCTGGAAGTCCGTGCGGCCCAGGAAGCTCAGCGTCCCATCCTCGTTCCACCGGACGCGGTCGCCCGTGCGGTACAGGCGGGCGCCGGGGTCACCGGAGAGGGCATCGGGCACGAAGCGCTCGGCCGTGAGCTCCGGGCGCTCGCGGTAGCCGCGCCCCAGGGGCGTGCCGCCGATGAACAGCTCACCGGGCACACCGGGAGGAACGGGCTCGCCGCGCGCATCGAGCACGTAGATGCGGCAGCGGTCCAGCGGGCGTCCCAGGCGCACGGGCTCGCCGAGCCGCATGCGTCCCGCGACGACGTTGATGCTCGTCTCCGTGGGGCCGTACGTGTTGACCAGCTTCGTCCGCGTCAGCGCGAGCTGGCGTACCAATGGGTCGGGCAGCACCTCGCCGCCGGTGACGAGCACCTTCAGCGAGCGGAAGGCCTCCAGCGCACCGGGCTCCTCCAGCGCGGTGGCCAGCGAGGAGGGCGTGATGACGACGTGCGTGACGCCGTGCTGGACCAGGTCGCGCCCCAGCCCGAGCGGGCCCACCTCGCGCAGCACGGTGCGCGCGCCGCGGGTGATGCTGAAGAGCAGCTCCTCCAGGTGGATGTCGAACGAGAGGCTTCCGGAGGAGGCCCAGCAGTCACCCGGCTGCGTCTCGTAATACGGATCGAAGGCCGCGAAGCAGTGGACGACGTTGCGGTGGGTCAGCTCCACGCCCTTGGGCTCACCCGTCGAGCCGGACGTATAGAGGAGGTAGGCGAGGTTCTCGGGGCGGGCCCTCGGCCAGGGCGTGGAGGACGGGAGCACCGTCTGGCGCACGGCCACCGGATCCACCATGGGCACGCCTATCTCCACGCCGTCGAACAGCGCGGGCCGGGAGACGACGAGCCGTGCACGGGCCTGCCGCAGCAGCGCGGCGCGGCGGCTCGCGGGATGCGAGGCCTCCAACGGGAGACACCCGGCGCCGCTCATGAAGATGGCCAGCAGCGACACCACCGCGTCGAGCGAGCGCTCCAGGCACAGGCCCACCACGGTCTCGGGCCGGGCGCCCGCGGCCACCAGGTGCGCCGCGAGCCGCGAGGCCCGCTCGGACAGCTCGCGGAAGGTGAGCGTGCCCTCGGGGGCCACCACCGCCGGAGCGCCCGGGGTGCGCGCCACCTGGGCCTCGAAGAGCGAGGCGATCGTCGCCTCGATGTCGAAGGGCCGCGCGGTGTCGTTGAAGGTGAACAGCACCTGTTCGCGCTCGGCGGGGGACAGCAGCGGCAGGGCCTCCACGGCCGTCCGGGGCTCGGCCACGGCGTGCCCCAGCAGGCGCAGGTAGTGCTCCAGCATGCGTTGCACGGTGCCGGCCTCGAAGAGGTCGGTGCTGTACTGGATGAAGAGCTCGTAGCCCTCGGGGCGCTCGACGACGCTGAGGGACAGGTCCAACAGGCTGCTGAGCAGCTCCTGCTTCAGCGAGCGCGTCTGGAGGTTCGTGAAGGCCCCGGCCAGCGGGTTGTCCACCCGGTTGAGGTCGAACATCACCTGGATGAGGGGCGAGTGGCTGGGCGTCCGGTCCACGCCGAGCGCGCCGACGAGGCGCTCGAAGGGGACGTCCTGGTGGGAGATGGCCTCCAGGGTGGTGGCGCGCACCTGGGAGAGCAGCTCGGCGAAGGAGGTGGACGGCCCGATGCGGGTGCGCAGCACCAGGGTGTTGACGAGCAGGCCGACGACGTCCTCGGTGGCGGGGTGGGATCGGCCCGAGGAGGGGATGCCGACGCAGAAGTCCTCCTGGCCGCTGTAGCGGTGGAGGAGCGAGGCGAAGGCCGCGTACAGCACCATGAAGGGAGTCACCTGGTGCTGGCGGCAGAAGGCGAGCAGCGCCTGGGAGAGCGCGGGAGGCAGCGGGTGGTATCCGACGAAGCCGCCGCGGTGCGACAGCACGGCCGGGCGGGGCTTGTCGGTGGGGAGCTGCAGCAGGCCCGGGGCGTCCTCGAGCTGGCGCTTCCAGTAGCCGAGCTGCGTCTCCTCGCGGGCGAGCACGGGCGCGGTGCGCTGCCACGCGGCCACGTCGGCGTGCTGGAGGCGCACGGGCGGGAGCGCGGGTTGCTGGCGCTGGTGGAAGGCGGACCACGCCTCGGCCAGCTCTCGCAGCAGGAGGTTGAGGGACAGGCCATCCACCAGCAGGTGGTGGAACACGAGCAGCAGCACGTGGTGCTCGGGGCCGAGCTTCAACAGCCAGAAGCGGTAGAGGGCGCCGGCCTCCAGCGAGAAGGGCTGGTGCACCTCACCGCGCAGCCGCGAGGCCAGCCGCTCCCGGGCGTCGGGCAGTCCCTCGAGGGACTCGACGCGCAGGGGCTCCTGGGGCACGGGCAGGACGACGGGGTGGGGCTGTCCCTCGCGAGACGGGATGAACAGGCGGAGCACCGGGTAGCGCTCCAGCAGCCAGCGCAGCGACTGGCGCAGGGCCTCGAGGTCCAGGGGGCCCGTGAGCTCGATGGCCTCGGGGGTGTGGTAGGCGCTGGAGTCCGGCTGGAGCTGCTGGATGAACCACAGCCGCTCCTGCGCGGAGGACAGCACGGGAGGCGAGCCCTCCGGACGCGGCGTGGGGGCGGGGAGGCCCTGGGCGCTGGTGCCCTGGAGCTGGGACAGCTCGCGCGCCAGTCCCGCGACGGTGGGCGAGGCGAAGAAGGCGGGGAGCGGCAGCTCGGCGTCGAAGGACTGGCGGATGCGGGCCACCAGGCGGGTGGCGCTCAGCGAGTGTCCGCCGAGGTGGAAGAAGTTGTCCTCGCGGTGCACCTTCTCCACGCCGAGCACCTGGCGGAAGAGCTGAGCGAGCAGCTCCTCCACGGGCCCGCGCGGCGGCTCCCC
Organism: Archangium sp.; assembly: GCF_057119385.1. NCBI lineage: Bacteria > Pseudomonadati > Myxococcota > Myxococcia > Myxococcales > Archangiaceae > Archangium > Archangium sp. The sequence continues at coordinate 12,599 of NZ_DBNGVP010000030.1, forward strand.
GGAGGACTGGGACTCGGCGGAGTCGAGGGGCAGGGCCTCCAGGGCCTTGCGGTCCACCTTGCCGTTGGCGTTGAGGGGCAGGGCCTCCAGCAGGAGGAAGCGGGAGGGCACCATGTACCCGGGCAGCGAGCGCGCCAGGGCCTGCTGCAGGGACGCGGGGCTGGTGCCGGCCCGGGCCGGGGCCACGAAGGCCACGAGGAGCTTCTCGCCAGGGCGCACCTCGCGGGCCAGCACGGCGGCCTCGCGCACCTCGGGGAGCGCCTGGAGCGCGGCGTCCACCTCGGCCAGCTCGATGCGCACGCCGCGCACCTTCACCTGGAAGTCGGCGCGGGTGACGAACTCGAAGAGCCCATCCGCGCGCAGCCGGGCGAGGTCTCCGGTGCGGTAGAGCCGCTCTCCGGGCCGGGTGCTCAGCGGATGCGGCACGAAACGCTCGGCGGTCCACTCGGGATGATCCAGGTAGCCGCGGCCCACGCCCACGCCGCCGATGAAGATCTCTCCCACCACGCCCACGGGCACGGGCTGGAAGGCCTCGTCGAGGAGGTACACCTCCAGGTTGGCCTTGGGCGTGCCGATGGGCGACCAGGTGCCCGCCGGGGCCTCGTGCGGCGTGCGCATGTAGTGGTGCGTGGCGGTGTCGGTGCACTCGGCCGGGCCGTAGGCGTGCACCATCCCGATGTGCGGGAAGCGCGCGAACCAGGTGCGGCACAGCGAGGACGGGAGCGCCTGTCCGCCGAGGAGCTGCCAGCGCAGACGGCCGAGGCTGTGCACGTTGGCGGCCTCGAGCTCCTCCAGGAAGTTCTGGAAGACGGGCGGCACCATCTGGTGGACGGTGGAGCCGGCCTCCACGAGGGCCGCGGCCAGCTTCAGGGGCTCGCGGATGACGTCGTCGTCGAAGACGTAGGTGCCGCCGCCGAAGCACAGCGGGCCGATCATCTGCCAGATGGAGATGTCGAAGCCCATGCCCGCGGTCTGGGACAGGACGTCGTCCGGGGTGAGGGCGAGGTCCTCCTGGAGCCACAGGGCGTGGTTGAGCATGCCCCGGTGGTCGCACATGACGCCCTTGGGCGTGCCGGTGGAGCCGGAGGTGAAGACGACGTAGGCGAGGTTGTCCGGCGTGGCGCGGCGGGGCAGGGGCTCGGGGCTCTCGGAGTCCAGCGCCTCCAGCGACAGTACATGGGGCCGCTGCGTTTCGGGGAGGAGCGCCAGGGCCTCGGAGAGCAGGGCCCCGGTGTCACCGAGCGGAAGCACGAAGGGCGCGCGGCTCTCGGCGAGCAACTGGGCGACGCGGGCGGCGGGCAGTTGCGCGTCGAGCGGCAGGTAGGCGCCGCCGGCCTTGTGGACGGAGATGAGGGCGCGAATCAGGCCCTCGGAGCGAGGGCTGAGGACGGCGACGATGCGCTCGGGGCCGACGCCGTGGGACACCATGCGGTGGGCGGCGCGGTTGGTGTGGACCTCGAGCTCCCCATACGTCCACCGGCCTCCGCGGAAGGCGAGCGCCACGCGTTGGGGCGCGGTGCGGGCGTGGAGCGGCAGGTACTCGTGGAGGCAGGTGTCCAGGGACCAGTCGCGCGTGGAGGGGCGGGCGTGGTGGAGGACGGCCTGGCGCTCCTCGGGCGTGAGCAGTTGCAGCGTGTCCAGCCGGGCCTGGGGCTCGCGCAGCGCGTGGGTGAGGAGCTGGACGTAGTGGCCCCGCATCCGCTCCACGGTGGCGGGGGTGAACAGGTCCTCGCAGTAGCGCAGGAAGACGTTGAAGCCGCGGCTGCTCTCGTAGACGGAGAGGGACAGGTCGAACTGGCAGGCGCGGGTGTCCACGCGCACCGGCCGCGTCTGGAGTCCCGAGGCGGAGAGCGCATCCGCCAGCGAGTGCTCCACGCGGTACAGGTCGAACATCACCTGGAAGAGGGGCGTGTGGCTGAGGCTGCGCTCGGCGCCCAGGGCGCTGACGAGCCGCTCGAAGGGAACGTCCTGGTGGGCGAGCGCCTCCAGGGTGGTGGTGCGCACCTGGGCCAGCAGGGAGGAGAAGGTGCTGGAGGGCGCGACGCGGGTGCGCAGCACCAGGGTGTTGACGAAGAGGCCGACGAGCCCCTCGACGGACGGGTGGGTGCGGCCGGAGACGGGCGTGCCGACGCAGAAGTCCGTCTGCTGCGAGTAGCGGTGGAGCAGCGCGGAGAACGCCGCTTGGAACACCATGAAGGGGGAGACCTGGCGCTCGCGGCAGAAGGCGCGGACGGACTCGGTGAGCGCGGCGGGCAGCGGGAGCAGCGGTGTTTCCGCGCCGCGGGTGGAGCGGATGGCGGGCCGGGGCAGATCCATGGGCAGCTGCAGCAGGGCCTGCGCGTCCGCGAGCTGGCGCTTCCAGTAGTCCAGCAGCTCGGTCTCGCGGGCGGAGACGGCGGGCAGCCGCTGCCACGCGGCGAAGTCGGAGTACTCGATGGCCACCGGAGGCAGCCGGGGCTCCTGCTGGCGGGCGAGCGCGGCATGCACCTCGCCCAGCTCGCGCATCAGCACGTTGATGGACCAGCCGTCGAAGACGATGTGGTGGACCACCAGCAGCAGGACATGCCGCCGCGGGGACACGCGGAACAGGCGGAAGCGGTAAAGCGGGCCGTGCTCCAGGTCGAAGGAGCGCGTGGCCTCCTCGCGCAGGCGGCGGGAGATGCGTGCCTCGAGCCCCTCACCGTCCGCCTCGGGCGCGAGCTCCTCCACCTCCAGCACGCGCGCGGGCACGTCCTGGAAGGCGAGCCGGGGAAGGCCCTCGGAGGTGGGGAAGGTGGCGCGCAGGGCCGTGTGCCGCGCGAGCAGGTGACGCAGCGCCGCGTCGAGCACGCCCGCGTCCACGGTGCCGTTCAGCTCGGCGGCCTCGGGCACGTTGTAGGTGGCGGCACCGGGCTGGAGCTGGTGCAGGAACCACATGCGCTCCTGCGCGAAGGACGGAACGGGGGCCTCGTCCGCGGGGCGCCGCACGGGCCCCGTCGCGAGCGTCAGGTCACCGGTGCCCGGGGTGCCGGCGCCCGGAGCGGCGGGGGGATTGCCTCGCTCCAGGAGCTGCTTGAGCAGCGCGCGCTTCTCGGCGGAGGACAGGGCATCGAGGTTCTTCGGGGAGGCCATGGTCGGGGACCTTCTACATCCTCATCTGGACACTGAATCCCACGCGGAAGAGGCTCAGCCCCGTTGCGGGGAGGGGCGCGATCGCGGGGTCGGGCACGAAGCGGAACTCGGTCCCGCGCTGGCCGAAGGGGGCTTCCACGAAGGCGAAGACCTTCAGCTCGGTGATGGGCACCACCATGAAGTCCACGCGTCCGTAGAAGGAGCGGTCGAGCACGTTCGACAGGACGGTGAAGTTCAGCGTGGGCACGTAGATGCTGCGGCGGGTGAAGGACAGCTGCCCCATGGCGTAGTAGCGGCCGAAGAAGAGCGGCTGGTAGTCGTCCTGCGCGATGAGCCAGGTGAGGTATGAGCGATCCTCGTACCCCAGCGAGTTGTAGAAGCCCTCCAGCCGCAGGCCGAGCCGGTAGACATCCGCGAAGCGGAGCTGGGTGTTCACCCCCGCGCTGGCGAGCAGCTTGGGCCCGCCGAACTCCCGCGGCTCGAAGCCGTCCGCGGTGCGCTGCCAGAGGCCCACGGTGGTGTCCTGCACCAGCGCGAGCTCCGCGTTGAGATCGAACGGCCCCGCGCCCATGGACCAGTCCAGGCCGAAGCGCGGACGCCGTCCCTGCAGGAAGGCCGCGGAGGCGGCGAATTCGCTGGTGCCCACCGCCACCTCGGCGCGCACGGCGCCGCCATAGCGCAACGGATCTCCCGCCGGGCCGTTGAGGTCCGCCGTGGCGAAGAGCGAGAGGTTCGAGGACAGCGGCTCGAAGGGGATGTTCACCTTCAGCATGTCCACGCCCGTGCGCAGATCAAAAGCCTCGAGCGGCTGCGGGTTGGGGCGCTGGAGGAAGTCGGTGGGGTTCCAGATGCGCGAGCTGCCCCATTTGATCTGCTGACGTCCCAGCGTGAAGAACACGCGGCTGGCGACATCGAAGCGCAGCCACAGCTGGTCGAGGATCACCCGCGGTCCGCTCAGGCCTTGGTCCAACGGGTCATAGACGAGCCGTCCCACCACGAAGCCGCGGAAGCTGCTGCCCGGGGTGGCATCCAGGTAGAGGTCCACCAGGGCGGGGATGCTCGGCCGCATCCGCGTATCCGGGCCGAGCCGCGAGCCGGACACATAGCCCTGCTGGAGGATGCGGCCTCCCATGGCGAGGGTGGTGCGCTGCAGCGACTCGGCTTCGCGAGCGGTCTCGGAGGCGGTGGGCGCGGAGGCGAGCGTCCGGGGCTCCGCGGGCGCGGACTCGGGCCCGGCCCCGGATTCAGACTCCGATTCGGACTCGGGCTCGGAGGACTCGACGGCCGCGGGACGCAGCGACATGTCGAGCTCGCCGGAGGCCGTGCCGGAGCCGGACGAGGGTTCTGGCGTGGACGCCAGCGGCTCGGACTCCGATTCCGATTCCGATTCCGATTCCGGCTCCGGAGCGGGGGCCACGTACGTCAGGGACTTCACCCGCTTCTTCTCGAAGTTCACCAGCAGCCCGAGCCGCGCGTAGTTCAGGGCGAAGCCCCGGGGCGTGCGCTGGACTTCGTAGCAGGGGCGCTCCGGGGGCGTGTCCTCGGAGCACTCCGGCCCGTGGGTCTTCTCGAGGCTGGCGCGCGTGGGAGGGCGCTTGGGAATGACGTCGATGCGCTGGAGCAGGCCCTCGGCGTCGAGGGTGAAGAAGGCGCCGCGCGTGCCCTCGGGGGCGGCGGTCCGCTGGTAGCTCAGGACGGTTCCGCCCTTGGGCGTGGGCGTGCGGCGGGTGGGCCTTCCGAAGGAGCGCAGCACTTCCTGGCCCGTGGTGACGCCGGGACGGGCATCGCGCAGCTCCTGGGCCCCGGCCACGCAACTCCACGTCACGAGAAGCACGGCGGCCAGACGGTCGAAGGGGGAGGTCATCCGGAGCGGGGGGGCGGAAGGCGGGTGGAAGTATAGCGAGGCGCGGGCTTACGAGCGCATGGCCACACCGGCGGTGATCCACAGCAGGCCGGCGATGGCGAACGGCAGGTCATCCAGCACGTAGCCGGGGATGGATCCGAACCGCAGGCCGGAGGTGGCGATCAGCACCACGGTGAGCGGGCCCGTGACGGCGAGGAGGGTGCTTCCCCAGCGTGGCAGCACCTGCTCCCGCCGGGTGGCGAGCCCCAGCAGCACGGCGCCCGTGCAGACACCCAGCACTCCCAGTGCGGCCAGGCCGCCGATGAACCGGGGGGGCCCCAGCAGTCCCGTCAGCATCAGCACGTTGACGGTGCCCAGGGCGATGGCGAGGGCGGCCATCACCGTCGAGGCCAGTCCCAGCCGGGGGGCCCGCCCCTGGAGCCGGGCCTTCAGCCCCATCAGGCCGATGCCGAGCGCCAGGAGGGCCCCGCTGAACGCGGCGGCTCCCAGCCGCAGCAACCCCGAGTCATTCACGTCCCGGGGGCCCTCGCCCAGCTCCCGCCCGGCGAGCGCCGACGCCCCATAGAACAGCAGCCACAGGCTCCCGCCGAGCATCGCGGCGAGGCCCTCCCCTCGGGGTTGCTCGTGCTTCGAGGACAGGGCGGCGGAGGGCTGGCTCATGGGCTTCACGGATTGAGATGTTGAGAAAAAGTGGGGCTTCCCTGGTTGACAGGAAGACCTTATCCGCACGAACATCTCGATTTACACTGAGTTCACAGCTTTCTTCCAGGAGCCCCCCATGGCCGCCGAAGAGACCACTCCTGTCGCCCTTGCGTCTTCCGCTGAGTCCACCCCCGTGCAGGCCGCCGCCCCCGCCGCGGCGCCGGAGAAGCTCGACGAGCTGGAGGAGATCAACTTCCTGCTCGAGGAGATCGAGAGCAAGATCGCTCCGCTCGCGCTGGCCTGAGCGTGCGGTGAGGGATGGAAACCGGCGTGCGCTCCTACGAAGAAGCCTTCTCGGCGTACTGGCACCCCGTCGCCTTCTCGCATGAGCTGAAGGAGCGTCCCCTCCCGGCGCGGTTGCTGGGCAGGGAGCTGGTGGTGTGGCGCACGGGTCCGGGCGTGGCGGTGACGCAGCGCTATTGCGCGCACCGTGGCGCGGACCTGTCGCAGGGAGCCGTGGTGGGCCAGGGGCTGCGCTGCGGCTTCCATGGGTGGACGTACGGCCAGGATGGGCGGTGCGTCCACGTTCCCTCGCAGCCTTCCGTGCCCATTCCTCCCAGGGCCGCGGTGGCGTCATACCGGGCCACCGAGCGCTACGGCCTCATCTGGGTGTGCCTGGCCGCCGAGCCCGCGGCGCCGCTGCCCGACTGGCCCGAGCTGGAGGACGGCAGCGTGGCCACCGTCGCGCTGCCGCTGCTGGACTGGAATGTCTCGGCGGGGCGCATGCTGGAGATCGTCCTGGACGTCACGCACCTGTCCTGGGTGCACGAGGGCACCTTCGGCAATCCGGCGCAGCAGCAGGTGCCACCCTATGACGTGGAGCGGCTGCCCCACGGGGTCCGGGCGCAGATCACCTATCCCGCGCTCGCGCCGTCCATCGGGGGCGCGCCGCCCAAGGTGGATCGCACCACGCTCACGTACGAGGTGACGTACCCGTTCGCGGTGCGCCTGACCTTCAAGCCAACGCTCTTCTTCAAGCACACGGTGTATGCGATCGCTTCACCGTGGTCGGAGGAGAAGATGCAGTGCTTCTACTTCTCCTCGTACCACCCGAACCTGAAGATGTTCCCGGACATCTTCGTGAAGTCGGAGCGGGCCATCCTCGAGCAGGACCGTGTGATGGCCGAGGCCCAGCGGCCGAAGGCCCATCCACTGGACTTCTCCGGTGAGGTCCACGTGAAGGCGGATCGGCTCACCAACGAGTACCGGCGGGGTGTGATCGCGCTCCGCCTGGGCCACCCCGTGGAGGGGCCCGCTCCCGACTGAAACGGTCCGTGTGCCTCCGGGTGGGCCTCTTGGCTTTACAGCGAGGCGCTTGGTAGGGTCGTACCGCCGGGCCAATGTCTCTTTCCGCCATGCCGCTGTGGCGGAGCGCGCAGGATTCGTCTCCCCCCCAATGAATCGTCTCCAGAAAACCCTCCTCCTCTGCGCTGTGGCGCTCGCTTCGGGCTGTGACGTCTTCCGGGTCGAGGACTCGGAAGGGACGCGTGGCCGTGGCGCCAAGGCCTTCGATCCCTATTCGAGCTCGGCCTCGGGAGCCATCTCGCTGTCGCTGCTTGGCTACAACGGCTGCGCCATGCTGCCCAACGGCGAGCCGGTGGCGCTGGGCAGCTCGCTGGATCCCAGCCTCTTCAACTACCCGGCCACGTGCGAGCGGCCGGACATGGCCTTCGCTCCGGGCCCCATTCCGCCCATCCCGCCCTTCGCGCAGATGAACGTGACGCCGGGCGCGCTCTACTTCCTGCGCGAGTTCTCGGTGGTGCACTCGGTCTTCAACCAGCACACCGACTTCAACGACCGGACCGCGCCGGCGAAGTGGATCCGCAAGCAGTCGCGCTTCAAGAACCTGGACTGGAGCGGGATGACGATGAGCCGCGACGAGTGGCGCACGCTCAACAACCGCGGCCTCTTCCAGCGCGAGACGTACTTCGACAACGCCGCGTGGATGCTCTCCACCGACGACGAGTTCAAGCTGGAGGTGCTGGACGCGTCGGGCAACATCCGCGTGTCGGAGACCTACAAGCGCACGGACTTCCTCGCCGAGAACTCCACCACGGGGCGCACCCGGGTGAGCTGGATGGTGATGGGCATCGGGCGTCCCGAGTACCCGGGCGACACCACGGTCCACCTGTCCGACCTGTTCGGGCCGCCCATGCACCAGACGGTGGTGAAGGTGTCCATGGTGGGCTCCACCAACCCGTTCAAGTCCTTCCGCATGCCGGACCTGACGGGCGAGGGTGTCATCCGCATCACCTGGAGCCTGCTGCCCAACGAGCCCTTCCTCTTCCCGGTCAACTTCGTGAAGGAGCAGGAGCGGGCGCCCACCTGCTACAAGCTCGGCGCGGACGGCCTGCCCGATGACACCCAGACGGTGCCCTGTGGCTTCGGCCTGCAGCAGACGGTGAAGATCGCCCCGCCGCAGAACGGCAAGTTCCACGTGCCGGGCGAGACGGTGGACTTCCAGATCGCCCTGCTGGACGGGGACGGCAACGCGCTGCACCCGCGCGACACCCTGCCCAGCTTCAACGAGTACATGGGCGACATGTCCAACGGCCTGCTGTACTTCAACGACTCGATGCTCTTCCCGTTCCGGGACGCGAGCTCCTCGGAGGCGGGCTACAAGCTGATCGGCCCGCTGCAGGATCTGCAGGTGGTCAACGGCACGTACGAGCTGCCCTACTTCGCGTTCCCGCAGAGCAGCGAGCCGAAGTACTACCTGGATCCGGGCAGCCAGTATTACGGCGGTGGCGGTGACATCCACCCGGCCACGCGGCTGACGGTGAAGCTGCCCACGAACGCGAAGCCGGGCACCTACTCCATCATGCTCAAGGGGCACCGCTACTTCATGGGCGAGCGCCTCAACCGGCTCGACTCGTTCTTCTTCCAGGTGGGCCAGGAGCAGGCCACGACGTACCCGGGCACGGTGGGCAACTGCCAGGTGTGCCACAACGGCGTGAACTCGATGACCAACGTGCACCACGGCGTCTCGGTGGACCACGTGGAGACGTGCAAGACGTGCCACAACGACGAGTCCATCGGCTTCCTGCCGGACGCGGTGCACCGCATCCACATGGGCTCGCGCAAGTACAAGCAGGACAAGGCGGACTGCACCCTGTGCCACCTGACGCGCGAGAGCACGCTGCGGCCCAGCATCAAGTCCTGCAATGGCTGCCACCCCGGGGCGCACGGCACGGAGTACTTCGACCTGGAGTTCCAGCCGGTGCACATCACGCCGAACGCCTACGGCAACTGCGCCAACGGGTGCCACGCCCTGAAGCCGCCCACCTCGCACAACCTGCCGCGCAATTGATTGCCATGAGGACCGACATGAGGGTTTCTCACTTCCTCTCCAGCGTTCTGCTCGCCGGCTCCCTGGTGGGCTGCTCCCTGGTGCCCGAGCCCGAGCTGCCGCCGCCGCCGTCGCCGTACACGAACCTGCCGGGCCGCACGAGCACGCTCTCGGGCGTGGTGTATGACCCGGAGGCCTTCTTCTTCCTGCTGGCCAACTGGCCGTCGGATCCGGAGCACCCGGAGGACGGCGCGCCGCCCGCGCTCTACGACGGCGTGCCCTTCCTGATGTACTCGTCGGTGCCGGAGGCGGGCATCAGCGTCCTGGCTCCGGACAACAGCGTGGGAGGCCGCACGGTGGGCTCGTTCACGGGCTCCTGGCAGCTGTCGGGCGTGCCCTCCAGCAACACCGTGGCGTACACCGCGCGGGCCACTCCGCCGGAGCGGGGCGTGGTGCTCGGCGAGGGGTACATGGATCCAGAGGCGCCGCCGCCGCCCGTGACGGCTCCCGCGGGCACGTACTACCCGACCACGACCCTGCGGCCCATCGTCCCGCACTCCACGCTGTGTCAGTTGCAGGTGGCCACGATGGTGGGCGACGCCGGTGCGCTCCAGGCGGTGGCCAACACCCTGACGGACATGGGGACGCCCACGACGGTGGCGGACCTGATGAACCCGGAGAAGACGGCCGGCGTGGCGCTGCTGTGGGTCTACGCGCCCAGCTACGAGCTGGACATCTTCACGATTCCCGCCGAGGGCATCGCCGCCGAGGCCAACATGGGCAAGCTCCTCGCCATCGAGTGGGCGCCGCCGGAGGAGGGCATCCCCGGGCAGTCGCCCATGGGCTACATGGCCATTCCGGAGGACGGAGCCATCAGCTCGCTGGGCTACTACGCGGTGGTGCTGCCCCCGAAGAAGGACGTGACGGACAAGCTGCGGGTGTCGTTCATCGACACGGTGACCTCGGAGGAGGGGGACTTCCCCCGGCCGTGGGTCATCCCGCCCGTGGAACAGGACATCCGCGAGGGCGTGTCGTTCGGCCGCGTCTTCTCCTTCCCCGGTGGCGAGCCTCCCCCGGTGGACGAGACGGAAGATCCGGTGCCGTTCCCGGAGTCCAACTCGCAGTGCTATCCGGAGTGAGCCGGAGCCCTGGCGGGATGCACCGCCCGGGCTGATTCACCGCCAGGGTTGGACGTGGAGCTGGCGGAAGCGGACGGTCGGCTGCCCGAAGGAGACGGGCAGCGGGCCGTGGTCGAGCTTGCGGCAACCGCGTGTGGCGAACAGGTTCTGGTAGTCCGCGCCCACCGCGTCGATGCTCGCCAGTGCGTCCAGGCCGTTGCCGCTCAGGATGCCGGGGGACACCATGCGCCCGGCTTGTCCGTCGCGGAGCTCCTGGGCCTCGACGATGTAGAAGCTGAAGTCCCCCGACAGCAGGTTCATGTGCCGCGGCAGCAGGTGGCGCACCAGCAGCCCGTGGGGGATGTTCGCGATGAGTTCCTCGAGGTCCCCCTGGTGCGGCTCGACGCGGGTGTGCGCCATGCGGGCGAGGGGCGGGTGTTTGAAGCCCACCCGGCGGCCGTGTCCATTGGGTGTACAGCCGAGCGCCCTCGCGCTGCGAGTGTCGAGCAGGGGCGTGCCGACGTGGCCGGCGTGGAGGAGGGGGACGGGTTGGGCGGGGTGGCCCTCGTCATCGCAGGCGTAGGCGAGCGCGCCGCGGCCATCGGTCGGGTCGTCGGAGACGGAGACGAAGGGCTCGGCGACGCGCTGCCCGAGTCGGCGGGCGAGGTAGGAGCCGCCGCGTGCGACGACATCGCCCTCGAGGGGGTGGCCACACACCTCGTGGAAGAAGGAACCGGAGGCCGAGCCGGGAGGGAACACCACGGGGAGGAGTCCGGTGGGGCAGGGCACGGCCGGGGTGGTGTGCTGGAGTTGCCGGGCCATGCGCTCCACGAGGGACTCGAGCTGGGGCAGGGCGGCGCGGAGGGCCTGGCCATCGGGGTAGGCCGCGCAGCGCCACAGCTCGGCGAGGCCGCCCGGGGTGGGGTGAAACACCTTGAGCTCGAGGAGGGCATGGTGCCGCCGGTCCTCGGCATGGTGCTGCTCACCGGCGAGGAGGATGCGCTGGTCCACCTCGCGCAGGAGGACGTCCAGGTGCGAGGCGCCCGCGGCCCGGGCGGTGTCCACGAGCCGCCGGGCGACGTCGGAGAGGACGGTGGCGTCCGGTGGGGAGGGCTCGGGTTCGAGCAGAGCGCGCGCCGGGTCCAGCAGCTCGGAGGGCAGGGCGCCGGGAGGGAGCGGACCTCCGGCCACTTCCGTCCAGAGCTGCTCCAGACCTTCGGGGACATCGCGGCGGACGGCGTAGCCGCGCTCGCAGACGGGAGCGAGCACGCGCAGTCCCGAGCGCTGGTGGACGACCTCGGTGACCTCGCGCCGCTCGACGAACCAGTCCCGCAAGATGAAGCGCCTCCTCTCTGCTTTCTAACCCCCTTCAGTCAGGTCCGAGAAGCGTGGCCAATTACCCCGCGCCAATTACCCCGCGCCAATTACCCCGCGCCAATTACCCCGCGCCAATTACCCCGCGCCCTCCGGGAGAGGGACGGGGTGAGGGTGCCACGGATCCCGGGTTGAACCCCATGCCCACACCGCGGGCCACGGGTTGAAGAACGGGCCCGGATACCCTCACCCCCACCCTCTCCCGGAGGGCGAGGGAGCGAGCGGGCCACCGTGTAGGGCATGATGTTGTCCCCGTGGAGAGAACGAGATGCCGGTGACTTCCGGTGAGGAGCGCGGTGAGAGCGGACCGAACGTATGCGCGGGCCTGGAGTTGCGCGCGCTGGCCGATGTGGCCCGATCCGCGCTGGACGCGTTCACACGAACGGAGACCCCCACGGGTGCCGAGCTCTTCCTCTCCGCGAGCCGCCGGCTGACGCTGGAGTACGAGGTGAGCACGGGCGTCTCCGTCCTCAGCCGGGGCGAGTCCGTATCGGCGGCGGCGCGGGTATGGCGGGAGGAGCGCTCCGGTTTCGCGGTGCTGCCCATCGGCGGACCCGACGACCTGGGACGCGTGCTGGCCACGGCCGCACAGCGGTTGGGCCCGAGTCCCCGCTCCATGCTTCCCCCGGTGCCGGCTCCCGCCGGGCCCGTGTCCCTGTCGCTACCAGAGCTCTCGGGCGCGCGAGCGAGGGACTCCGCGGAGCGGCTCGCTCGGGAAGTCGTGCCACCCGGCGCCGTGGTGCAGGCGGTGGTGGTCACGCAGTCGGCCGCCTGGAGCGCGCTCGTGCGGGGTGAAGACGGTCTCCTCACCGGAGTGTCCTCCCGGGAGGAGGCCTTCGTGCGCTGCGAGACCGGGCGAGGCGCCATCGTCGACGCCGTGGCCGCGCCACTCGGGGAGCCGTGGGAGCTGGAGTCCCTCCGGGGACGATTCGCGGAAGCCTTCGAGGCGCTGGAGGGCCCCACGGAGGCGGTGGACCCGGGCCTGCCGCTCGTGTTGCGGCCGGCCATCGCGGCCCCGCTCGTCGCGGCGCTGGCGTGGATGCTGCGAGGGGACGTGGTGGCCTCGACTCCCGCGCTCGCGCGCGCGGTGGGAAAGAAGCTCTTCCCCTCGGTGCTGAGCGTGGAGGACGACCCCCAGCACCCGCGCGGGACGCAGCGGCGGAGCACCGATGACGAGGGCATTCCCACGCGCCCCCTGCGGCTCATCGAGGAGGGACGGCTGCGGGGCTTCCTCCACTCGGCGGGGACGGCGGCGGGGCTCGGGGTGGAGCCGAATGGCCGGGGCCTGCGTTACGAGGGCTCACCACCCGCGCCCTCTCCGGTGAACCTCTTCGTCGTGCCGCGCGGGGACGCACTCCCCGAGCGCTACACGGAGCTGGTGGCGCGCATCGAGACGTTCACCACGATGCCGCGTCCCGGCGTGGTGGCGATGATCGCGGGAGGGTGGGAAGTCGATCAGGGCCGGCGCGTGCGCCGGATCGCGCCGGTGGAGCTGAGCCTGCCCGTGCTGGAGACGTTCCGGACGCTGCGAGGTGCCGGCTCGGACCTGGTGTTCTTCCCCACCGCCGAGGGCTGTGGCACGCCGACGCTCGTATTCCCCCCGCTGTGGAGAGGGGAATGAAGCCAGCGCGGCTCAGCGGCGGGCGCGAGGAGGCTCACAGCGCCGCACCGCGCGCCAGCGCACCAGGTCATCGAGCAGCGCGCGGAAGGCCTTGCGGCTGAAGGCGCGTGCCGTGAGCCGGGAGAAGAAGGCGTCCTCGAGTGCCTCCATACTCTGGGGCTTTCCACTGTCGAGGGCGGTGAGGAGCCGCTCGAGCCGGCGGCGCACGGTGGGGGACGGGGAGAGGACGGTGGAGTGGCCATGGGCGGACACCATCCACTGGCCGCCGGGCAGCGGGACGCCGACGATGGGGCGCGAGGGCTCGGCGCGGATCCACTCCTTCGAGGAGAGGGGCGGCTCGGTGGCCACGGGTGGAGTGCCCTCCATGGTGCCACCGGTGAGGAAGCGGACCCACTCGGCGGTGCGCTCGCGCTCGACGGTGAGCACGTGGCGCCGCTGGCTCTGCTGCTGGAGGGACTTGCGCAGCGATGCGGGAAGCTTCCAGCCGGGCCCGCGAGGCAGCTCGGTGGGGCGCAGCCGCTCGGGCCACTGGCCGCCCACGGGTCCCATCTGGGCGAAGAACGGGGAGCGGAAGCTCACCCCGAGCGAGGCGCTGACGGCGAGTCCCTCGGAGGGCTCGGCGCGGTGCCAGTAGGAGGCGGGCCAGTACATCAAATCCCCGCGCTGGCCTCGCAGCAGGGTGGCCTGGGAGAGGAGCCTCTCCTCCTCGGCCTTGTCCTTGAGGACGATGCCACCCGGGCGGTGGATGAAGTCGGGATCCTTGGGGACCTCGTCGCGCTGGGAGAGCGCGTCGAAGGGCCAGAGGCTGATCGTCTTCTGGCCCTCGACGACGAAGTAGAAGACGTGCAGGTCGTCCTTGTGGATGCCGAAGGGGGTGTAGCGGTAGTTGCCGAAGAAGACGGCCGAGTCTCCGCCGCCCAGGGGCACGCCGAGCTGCTCGCGGAAGCCGGTGAGGAAGCTCTGCATCTGGAGCCAGTGGCCCCAGTGGAAGCACTGCGTGCTGTTGAGGGTGATGCCGAAGCGCTTGCCGCCGAGCCACTTGGAGATGCGGGCGATGTACCCCTCGGCATTCACGTCCTCGGGGAGGGGGAGGTGCTGGGGGGTGAGCGGGAAGACCATCGAGTAGTACGGCATCCCGTTGGGGCCGTCCTCGTGCTCGATGAAGAAGCGGAGGATGCGCAGGGGCGGGTACTCGCCGCGGTTGCAGCGCGCGCTGGCCTCGACAAGTGCCGCGAAGATTTCGTCGAGGGTGGGGAAGTGCGCCGCGAAGAGGCCCCGGTAGAGGACGGGCTCGCGGTCCCAATGCTTCCGGGCGAAGTCCTTCCAGAAGGAGCGGGGGAGCAGGAGGGACGGTTCACCGGGAGTCTGGGGCGCGGGGAGGGGAGCCAGCATCGAGGTGCGAGCTTAGCACCCGCGGGATTCGAAGGCGCCGGGGTGGGGTAGGGTGGCGCACCATGACTCCTCCCTCCACGGGTGAATACGCTCCCTCCAAACTCGAGTTGTTCCAGACGGCCCGGCGGCTGGGGAGCCTCGGGTTGATGATGCACATCTGGCGCAACCATGGAGACCTGGCGCGGGTGCGGCTGGGTGGCAATCGCTCGTTCTTCCTGGTGGTGCACCCGGCGCACGTGCGGCACATCGCGGTCACCCACCGCCAGAACTACGAGAAGGGCCCGAGCTACGACGGAGTCCGCCGGCTGATGCTCGGCGATGGGGTGCTCACGGCGGTGGGGGAGGACTGGCGCCAGCAGCGCCGGATCATGGCGCCGTTCTTCACCCCGCGCGGGGTGGAGAAGTACTACCCCGTGTTCATCGCGGACACCGCGCGCTACATCGAGCGGCTGCGGTCGGCTCCGCGCTCGGGCCAGCCCGTCGACATGTTCGACGAGATGATGCTCATCACCGCCACCGTCATCCTGCACTCGGTGTTCAGCACGGACTCGGACGAGACGCTGCTTCGCTTCAAGGACGCGGCGGAGACGCTCATCGCCTACGTGTCCAACCGCGACCGGAAGCTCATTCCGTTGCCCGAGTGGGTGCCCACTCCCGAGAACCTGCGCTACCAGCGGATGCGCCGGGCCGTGAATGAGTACATCGGCGGGCTCATCGCGAAGCGCCGCTCGCTGCCCGAGGGCCAGTGGCCGGATGACCTGCTCACGAAGATGATGACCACGCGAGACGAGGAGTCGGGGGCCACCATGGCGGACCGGATCCTGCTCGACAACGGCATCACGCTGTTCTTCGCGGGGCACGAGACCACGGCCCGCACGCTCTCGTTCCTGTGGTACGCGCTGGCCCGGAATCCAGAGGTGGAGGCACGCCTGCACGCCGAGCTGGACGCGGTGCTGGGCGAGGCCCCGCCGGCGCTCGAGGACCTGAAGAAGCTGCCGTACACGCTCCAGGTGGTGAAGGAGGTGCTCCGGCTGTATCCGGCGGCGCCCATGTACGTACGGGACGCGGTGGCGGAGGACACGTTGGACGGAGTGCGCATTCCGGCGGGCTCGCGGATGCTGCTGTTCCCCTATGCAACCCACCGGCACGAGGGCTTCTGGGAGGAGCCGGAGCGCTTCCACCCGGACCGCTGGCTGCCCGAGCGAGAGGCGGCGCGAGATGCCCACGCCTACCATCCGTTCGCGGCGGGCCAGCGCATCTGCCTGGGGAACAACTTCTCCCTCTTCGAGACACACCTGATGACGGCCATGTTGGCGCGCCGCTTCAAGATGCGCCTGGCGCCCGGCTACCAGCTCCGGCTCGATGCCTCCGGCACGCTGGGGGCCCGGGATGGCATGCCGATGTTCATCGAGCCGCGATAGCATCGAGGGACTGCAACCCAGGCAGGGAGGACGGGAGTGAGCGTCGCGACCATCGAAGAGGGCCCGTTGCTGGGTCCGAGCTTCTTCCTCTCCCGGACGGCGCTCCGCTCGCTCGCGTTGGCCCACCGTGACGGCTACGGCGCCGCACGGCCCTATCCCCATGTCGTCATCGATGGCTTCCTGGGAGAGCGGCTCGCATCCGGACTGGCGGAGGTCTTCCCGGGCGCCTCCGAGGCCCACTGGAAGCGGCGAGATCACCAGGAACAGGCGGCGCGCCTGGGGCAGCTCCAGCGCAAGGCCTTCGAGGGGGTGCATGGAGCGCTCCGGCACCTGCTCTCGGAATTGTCGAGCATGTCGTTCCTCGACTTCCTGGAGACACTCACCGGCGTTCAAGGGCTCATCGCGGATCCGCACTTCCGGGGCGCCGGGCTGCACCTCACGCTGCGGGGAGGCCATCTGGCGCTTCACGCGGACTTCAACCGCGACCGCTTCCGTGCGCTCTCACGGCGGCTCACCGTCCTCTACTACCTGAACCCCGGCTGGGAAGCGGCCTGGGGCGGTGACCTCGAGCTGTGGAATGCCGACCTCACCCGGTGCGAGACGAAGATCGCTCCGCTCCTGGATCGGCTGGTCGTGATGGCGCACGGCGATACGTACTGGCATGGCCACCCGTCTCCCCTGGAGTGTCCCGAGGGACGGGGCCGAGCCGCGGTCGCGGCCTACTTCTACACGGCGGAAGCGTCGCCCGACGCGCCGGAGGCCCACAGCGCCATCTGGGCGCCAGGGCGTTCCGGGTCCTCGACGGAGTGACGTGGGCTCAGGAAGCGGGCGGCCCGGCCACTCCCGCCGAGAGCTCGCCCTCGGCGACGCGTCCCGGTGCCGCGGCGCCGGGGTTCGCCTCCGTGGGGGGCTGGAGGATGCGCTTCGACCTGCGGCGCGCGGCGGAGAGGAGGGGCTCCTCGAAGAACTGGTAGCTGACGGCGGCCAGCACCGTGGTCACCGCGATCCACACCGCCAGGAGGACGACAGCGCGCAGCGCGGAGTCGGCGGGCAGGGCGGAGGTGGGGAGCAGCCTGTCCACCCACGTGCGGGTGATGGGGTGGAAGATGTAGAGCCCGAAGCTGAGCTTGCCGATGTACGTCAGCGGCGCGAGCGCACGGGCCTCCCAGCGGCCCAGGGTGAGCATGCGCGCCGCGGGCCGCTGCACCCAGAGCAGGCACGCGCCGAAGACCAGGCCGATCACCAGGAAGCCCACGACGGGGCGGTGCGGGAAGTACACGAGGACGCCCAGACACAGGGCGATGACGGCCCAGGTGGAGAGGCGGACCTGGCGCTCGGAGCGGGCCCACGTCCAGCCATTGAACGCGTGCGAGGCGACGGCGGTGATGAGCCCCACGGCGAGCTGGTCCATGCGCGACAGCGTGCTGTGGAAGAGCTTGAAGACGTAGAGGTTGTCGGGGATGACCCCGTCGCCGCGCAGGGTGAACAGCTCGTGCCGGTACACGAGCGACACGGCGATGGCGGCCAGGGACAGCCCGAGGAACGCCGAGGCCAGTGTGTCGCGGCGCCGCGAGCAGACGAGGATGAGCAGACCCACCGCGAGGTAGAACTGCTCCTCGATGGCCAGCGACCAGAAGATGCCCAGCTCGAGCGTGTTCTGGCCGAAGTAGTTGGACGTGAAGGTGACGTAGGGCCGCCACCAGTCGCGCAGCACCGAGGCGGCCTCCGGGTTGAAACCCGGCAGCCCCAGGGCGTAGACGGCGAGCAGCACGAAGTAGAGCGGGAAGATGCGCGCCGAGCGCAGCAGCCAGTACGCCTTGGCCTGCTTGCCCTGGCCGCGCTCGCCCGAGGTGGCTGCCCGCTCCAGGCAGGTGCTGCCGATCAGGAAGCCCGACAGGACGAAGAAGAGATCCACGCCCCGGCCGCCCCACTCGCCGAGCTTGCCGAAGTGATGGCCCAGGCCCGAGGGCAGGTGGTGGAAGAGGACGGTGAGGATGGCGATGGCCCGCAGGACGTCCACGAAGGCCATGCGGTTGCCCAGCACTCCGGGCGTGTGCTCACGCCGGGCCTCGCTCGGGTGTCCAACGCTCATTCCAGTCTCTTGGCTCACGGGTGGGGCGTGGGGGTGTACACGGTCACTCCGGGGACTTCAACCCTGCCCGGCGGACGGCCACCGGGGGCGCTCGCCCTCCCGCTTGCCTGTCCTGGGGGCCCGAGCCGGTTCCGCCCCCTGGCACGAGCCGATGATTCCTTGGCGCGATCGGATGGGCATGCCCTGGCGCTCTTCGTGACTCTTCGTCTGGCCCCCGGTGCCAAGACCGCCAGATAGGGCTACTGGCACCTGCGGGAGAAGCGGCTTCCCCAGGCGCTCGCGTTCCTGGAGCGCGGCGTGGCCCTGGGCCGCGAGCAACAGGATGCCCACGTTCCCGACTTCCAGCGGCACGTGGACGCGCTGCGCGCACGGCTGTAGGGGGAGCTCACGCACCTGGCGCGAGAGAACACTGCTCGTCCTGGAGAAGCTCGGGCTGGGTGGGCAGGCCTGCCTGGATGAGCTTCCGCGCCGCCATCATCTCGCGAGGCCTGTTCATCGCGAAGGCCGAGATGGGCTTCCGGTCTGCGAGGAAGAAACACACGAAGGAGCGGTCGGGGAGGGAGCCGCGCACGACGGCCTGGTCGGCTCCTTCCGCTCGCCCCGCGAGTTGCAGCCGCACACCATACTGCTCCGAGCCCGCCCCCGGCAGCACCAGGGCCGGGGTGGGCCTGCCGGCCATGCCCTGACCCGCGGCGATCCCCTGGGTATGTGCACTCCCGTAGCTCTCCAGGCGCAGGGCGCTCCCTTCGCCAGGGTGGAGCACACGTGTGACGTCGCCCGCGGCCCAGATGCCGGGCACCCGGGTGCGGCAGTGGTCGTCCACCATCACGCCGTCGTCCAGGAGGAGACCGGAGCCGAGGAGCCAGCCGGTGTTGGGCTGCACTCCCACCGCGAGCAGCACGAGCTCGCAGGCGAGGGTCTCGCCGTTGGAGAGGCGCGCACGCTCCACGCTTTCCTTGCCCTCGAAGGCGTGGACACGGGTCGACGTCAGGACGGTGACGCCGTTCGCGCGGTGGAGCGCCTCCACCGCCTGGGTCGCCACGTTGGAGCTCCCGAGGAGGCGCTGGAGGGGGGCGGGACTGGACTCCACCACCGTGACGTCCATGCCCAGCTGCCGTGCGGAGGCCGCCGCCTCGAGGCCCACCAGGCCCGCTCCGACGACGAGCAGGTGCCGGGTGCGGGAAAGCCGCTCCTTGAGGGCCTCCGCATCCGCACGGGTGCGCAGCGTGAGGACTCCGTCGAGCTCCGCCCCGGGGACGGGCAGCCGTCGCGCGCTCGCCCCGGTGGCGATGAGCAACTGCTCGAAGTGGAGCCGGCGGCCATCCGAAAGGCGCACCTGCCTGGCCCGGGTGTCGAGCGACTCGGCGTTCTGGCCGAGCATCAGCTCCACGCCCATGTCGCGGTAGAAGGACTCCGGTTGGATGAGGAGCTCGTCCGGGGGAGTCCGGCCCAGGAGGAATCCCTTGGAGAGCGGTGGCTTTTCGTAGGGGAGGCTGTCCTCGGCGGAGACGAGGACGAGGCGTCCCTCGTAGGCCGCGCCTCGCATCGCCTCCACTGCGCGAACGGCTGCGATGCCACTTCCGATGATGAGGTTCATGGGGCTCGGGAGGGGAAGGAGCGCCAGACGGAAGCCCGGACACGCGGGGCCCGCCGCCTGGCGCTCGTCGCGGAGACATCACACCGCCGGGGTGGACTCGTAGCCGGCGTCGCGAAGCGCCTCCACCATGGCCGTGAGCGGCGCGGAGGCCGGGTCGTGCTGCACGTGCACCTTGCCTTCCTTCACGCGCACCTCCACCGCTCCCACGCCCTCCAGGCCTTGCAGCGCATCGGTGACGTGGCGCACGCACGAGTTGCAGGTCATTCCGGAGACGGCGAGGGTGATTCGCTGCGAGTTGCTCATGGGAGTCTTCCTTTCGGGTGAGCGGGGCGGAAGCTCTTCCGTCCCCGCACCTGGAAAACGCGGCGGCGCCCGGCGAATTACAGGCGCCGCACGCGTGAAATGGCGTCAGGCGAGGTCGATGCCGTCCGCGCGCATCCGGGCCGCGTCGGCGGGTCCCGCCACGGTGCCGGCGGGATGCTGGTACCAACCCTCACGGTCCTCGGGCCGCGGGTCGTCGCGCACCTTGAGCACGGTGAACATGCCGCCCATGTCGATGTAGCTGAAGGGCCCGTGGGCGCCCCGCATGGGAAGGCTGTTGGGCGGGAGGGCCATCTCCATCTCCCCCATGCCTCCCATGCCCGTCGTCCCCATCGTCATGTACTCGGGAGCCACCCGGCTCATGCGCCGGTCCAGCTTGCGCGTGTCCACCCCCACCATGTTGGGCAGCCCATGGCCCATCTGCGTCATCACGTGGTGGGTCATGTGGCAGTGCATGGCCCAGTCCCCGGGCTCGGTGGGGACGAACTCGATGACGCGCGTGGCGCCGGTGGGCACGAGCACGGTGGTCTCCGGCACCTGGGCGGAGGCCGGCACGTAGCCCCCGTCCGTCGCCGTCACCTTGAAGTTGAGCCCGTGCAGGTGGATGGGGTGGTGGTCCATGGGCGAGAGGTTGCCCAGGCGGATGCGCACCCGGCTGCCCGTGCGCACCAGCAGCGGCTCGGTCGCGGGGAAGGACTTGCTGTTGAAGGTGAGGACGTTGAAGTCACTCATCTCGTTGGGGTCCGGCCGCTTCGCCCCCACGTCCAGCTTCCACTCGTGCGTCATCAGCGCGAAGTCGTGCTCCACGCGGGGCCCACGCGGGGTGCGCGGGTGCACGATGAACATGCCCTCCATGCCGAGCGCGATCTGCGTCATCTCGTCGTAGTGCGGGTGGTACATGTACGTGCCCGGCTCGCGCACGACGAACTCGTAGACGTACGTCTCCCCCGGTGGAATGGGCTTCTGGTTGAGCCCCGCCACCCCATCCATGCCGTTGGGGAGGATGATGCCGTGCCAGTGCACGGTGGTGGGCTCGGGCAGGCGGTTGGTGACGTAGAGGCGCAGCCTGTCTCCCTCCACCGCCTCGAGGGTGGGCCCGGGGGAGCGGCCGTTGTAGCCCCACACCCTGGCCGACAGGCCCGGGGCGAAGGTGTGCTCGAGCTCCTCGGCGATGAGGTGGCCCACCTTGACGCCGCCCACCACCTTCCACGGCAGGGTGGCGCCATTGGGGGTGACGACGCCTGGCTGCCCACCCGGAGCGACGACGCGGCGGGGCTGGAAGGGCGGGAGCTCCGCGGGGGCGTGGGGGCCGGGCGTCACCTCGGCGTGGGCCACGCCGGCCCGGCCCAGCAGGGCGGCTCCGGTGGCCAGGCTGCTCCACTGCAAGAAAGAACGACGGTCCATGATTCAGTGTCCTCCGGCCTCACCGGCGGGCGTGCCGGGAGTGGAAAGGGTTTGAAGGGGAAGTCCCACGCGCTGCCCGCCCAGGAGCGCGTCCACCGCGGCCCGCGCCGTCCAGTAGTCCTGGAGCGCCGAGGCGTGGGCCAGCTCGGCGTCCAGCTGCTCGCGGCGCGCCTGGAGGAGCTGGAAGATGCCCACCTGCATCGCGTTGAACTGCAGCTGCACCTGCTGCATCACGCGCCGGCGCGCCGGCACGATGACGCCGCCGTACTGACGGGCGCGGGCCTGGGCCATCTGGAGGCGATTGCGCGCCTCGCGCGCGGCCGAGCGGATGCCGGTCGCCGCCGCCTCGTAGCGCTCCGAGAGGGCGTCGAACTGCGCCTCGACGGAGGCCACCGTGCCCTGGCGCCGGTCGAAGAGCGGGAGGGACAGGCTGGCACCGCCACCCACCTCCCAGGTGTCCCCGTCCCGCTCCGCGTGCACGTCCACCTGCACCTCCGGCACCCAGCCCGCGGTGCGCTCCAGGGCGGTGCGGCGGGAGAGTCCGTCCAGCCGGGCGCGCATCTCCCCGAGCTCGAGGCTCGCCTCGACGGCCCGCCGCTCGAGCTGCTCCGGCGGGGCCGCCGCCTCGGGGGCCTCGGGCAGGCCGCTCGCGACGGTCCACCGCG
The DNA here is from genome assembly GCF_057119385.1 of Archangium sp. NCBI lineage: Bacteria > Pseudomonadati > Myxococcota > Myxococcia > Myxococcales > Archangiaceae > Archangium > Archangium sp. The sequence continues at coordinate 34,570 of NZ_DBNGVP010000030.1, forward strand.
TCTGCTCCCCATGCAGGCCGAGAAGGCGGTGGAGGCGCTCGCGCTGCTCGAGGACGGCCAGCTCCAGCTCCGCCGTGGTGGCGCGGGCCGACTCGTAGGCGGCCTCCTGGCTGGCCAGGGTGAGCTCGGGCACGTTGCCGGCCTCGTAGAGGGCCCGCGCCGCCTCGCGCCCCGCGGCGAAGGCCTCCAGCGCCCGCGTGGAGGCCTCCAGGCGCTGCCGCGCTGCCTGGAGGGCGTAGAAGGCGCTGCGCACGTCGTAGGCCAGCTGCACCACCGCGGCGGCCGCCCGGTAGCGCGCGGCCTCCATGCCGGCGCCCGCCACCGCGGTGCGCAGCGGCGTCAGCAGGGCGTGCGTGAGGTCGAACCCGATGAAGTAGTCCTGCTGCAGGGGCGCGCCGGGCTCCATCGTGGCACGCAGATCGAACTCCACCTCCGGGTTGGGCAGCAGCCCCGCCTGGATGAGCTCGCCGCGGGCCACGCCCATGTCCCGCATGGCCCCGCGCAGCGCCCGGTTGTTGAGGAAGGCCACCTGCACGGCGCTCTCGGCCGTCAGGGGCTGGGCGAGCAGCGGCGCCACCTCCTCCTCCGTCCGCGGGGCCTGGGGGAGGGGGACGTTGACGGCGGAGGGGAGCGGTGCGCGTGTCAGCTCGCGCACCCGGGCGAGGTCCGCGGCGTGGTAGGGCGTGGCGCAGCCGACGAGGCCCGCGAGGGCCCCCAGGGACAGCAGGTGCCTAGTGCGCATGGGGGCTCCCCTCCGTCGTGGGCCGCGGCTCGGCCAGGCCCTGCCAGTCCCCCGTGGGCTCGCCCGGCAGCGGCGGCTCCTCGCCGAGTGCCACCCCGACGGCGGCGGCCGGGGCCTCCGGTGCGGCGGCGGAGGCGGCCGAGGTGGGCGGGGGGGCCACCTGGCGCGTCCGCGAGGCGCATGCACCGAGCCCTCCTCCCGCCACCCATGTCAGTCCCAGCAGGGCGGCCATCCGCCTGCCCTGCGTCCATCGTTTCTCCATCTGTGATTCCTCCAGCTTCGGGGCTCTCGAGCGCTGGAGACGTAAAGGGGGGCGCGGGCATTACACCGCGACGGGAGGGGGGGCGCTCGCCGGGCTGTAATGGGCGGGGAGGGGGCGCGTCTGCCGGGGCATGAGCGGCGGTTTTCGCCGCTGCGCAACCAGAGGAGTGCAAGGCATGCAGACCCCGGTCCAGAAACTCCAACCCATGCAGGGAGGGGCCGCGCCCGGTGCGAGCGACGAGCTGCCCATCCTGGGAATGACGTGCGCCGCGTGCGTGCGGCGCATCGAGAAGGCCCTGGGGGCGGTTCCGGGCGTCGCCTCCGCGTCGGTGAACCTGGCCCTCAAGCGGGCGAAGGTGACGTACGACCCGAGCCTGACGTCGCCTTCGCGGCTGGCCGAGGCGGTGAAGCGGGCCGGGTACGAGGTCCCCGAGGTGCCGCTCGTGAAGGGCAGCGCGTCCGCCCGCCGCTCGGAGGCCGCGGACGCCGCGGAGGAGAAGGATCGGCGCGCCCTGAAGCGCGACTTCCTCCTCGCCCTCTCCTTGACGGTGCCGCTGCTGGTGGTGGCGATGTCCCACGGGGCCATCCCCGGGAGCGACGGGACGTGGGGCCGGTGGCTGCAATTCCTGCTGGCCACGCCCGTCGTCTTCGGCCCGGGGCGGCGCTTCTTCCGCCTGGCGTGGGCGGCGCTGAGGCACCGGGCCGCGGACATGAACACCCTCGTGGCCATGGGCACGGGCGCCGCCTGGGGCTACTCGACGGTGGCGCTCGTGGCACCGGGCCTCTTCCCCCACGCGGAGCACGGCATGGTGCCGCACCTCTACTTCGAGGCGGCCGGGGCCATCCTCACCTTCGTGCTGCTGGGCAAGCTGCTCGAGACGCGGGCCCGCAAGCGCCTGGCGGATGCGGTGCGGGGGCTCGTCGCGCTGCAGCCGAAGCTGGCGCGCGTGGTGGAGGACGGCGTGGAGCGGGACGTGCCCGTGGAGGCGCTCACCGCGGGGCACCTCGTGCTGGTGCGTCCGGGGGAGCGGGTCCCCGTGGATGGAGAGGTCGTGCGCGGGCAGTCCGCCGTGGATGAGTCCATGCTGACGGGGGAGAGCATGCCCGTGGAGAAGGGGGTGGGGGCGCCCGTCTTCGGCGGCACCCTCAACCAGAGCGGTGCCCTCACCTTCCGGGTGACGCGCACGGGGGGCGACACGGCGCTCGCGCGCATCGTGGAGGCGGTGGAGCAGGCCCAGGGCTCGCGCGCCCCCATCGCCCGTCTGGCGGACGTGGTGAGCGGCATCTTCGTGCCGGTGGTGCTGGCAATCGCCACGGTGACGTTCGGGGTGTGGCTGGCCGTGGACCCCACGGCCGCGGGCCTGGCCACGGCGGTGGAGCGCTTCGTGGCCGTGCTGGTCATCGCCTGCCCGTGCGCGCTGGGGCTCGCCACCCCCGCGGCGGTGGCCGTGGGCACGGGCCGCGGGGCGGAGCTCGGCGTGCTGGTGAAGGGCGGGGCGGCGCTGGAGGCGGCAAGCCGCATCGACACGGTGCTGCTGGACAAGACGGGGACGCTCACCGAGGGCCGGCCGACGCTGACGGACGTGGTGGACATCTCGGGAGAGGGCGAGGAGGTGCTGCTGGCGCGGGTGGCGAGCGTCGAGCGCGAGAGCGAGCACCCGGTGGCGCGCGCGCTGGTGGAGGGCGCGCGGGAGTGGGGCGTGACGCCGCGGCAGCCCGTGGGCTTCCGGGCCGAGGCCGGCTACGGGGTGGAGGCCGAGGTGGACGGCCGGAAGGTGCGGGTGGGCACCGAGGCCTGGCTGCGGCAGGTGGGGGTGTCCACCCAGCCACTCGAGGAGGAGGCGGAGCGCCTCTCCGCTTCCGGGCGCACGCCTTCCTTCGTGGCCGTGGACGGGAAGCTCGCGGGCCTGGTGGCGGTGGCGGACCGGCCGGCGCCCGGCGCGCGCGGCGCGGTGGAGGCCCTGCGGGGCATGGGCATCCGGGTGGCCATGGTGACGGGGGACCGGCGCGGGACGGCCACCGCCGTGGCACGCGAGCTCGGCATCCAGGAGGTGCACGCGGAGGTGAAGCCCGAGGACAAGGCGCGCCTGGTCGCCGAGCAGCGGGAGAAGGGGAGGACGGTGGCCATGGTGGGGGACGGAATCAACGACGCCCCGGCGCTGGCGGGAGCCCATGTGGGTGTGGCCATCGGGAGTGGCACGGACATCGCCGTGGCGGCCGCGGACGTGGCGCTGCTGCGCGGCGGCATCGTGGGGCTGCCCGGGGCCCTGCGGCTGGCGCGGAGCACGCTGCGCACCATCCGGCAGAACCTCTTCTGGGCCTTCGTCTACAACGTCATCGGCATTCCCATCGCCGCGGGGCTTCTCTACCCGTGGACGGGCTGGCTGCTCTCCCCGGTGCTCGCCAGCGCCGCCATGTCGCTCTCGAGCGTCTCGGTGCTGGCCAACTCCCTGCGCCTGCGGCACTTCCGCCCCGCCTGAGCCGGGCCGCCGCCCCCGGGGTGTAATTCCCGGGGAGCGGCTGCGTCTCTCCGGGTGCTGGACACACCCACCCTGGAGGTACCCCATGTGGAAGCCTGGTTCCCTGATTGCCGCCCTGCTCGCCCTCTCGCCTGCCGTGGGGGTGCTGCCGCCCATGAACGCCCATGCCGGGGAGGCGCCCACGCCCCGCGAGGTCCAGGTGCGCGTGGAGCGCGGCTACAACCCCGCCCGCATCGAGGTGCGGGAGGGGGAGCGGGTGCGGCTCACCTTCCTGCGCACCGAGTACACCCCCTGCACGAAGGAGGTGGTGTTCCCCACCCTCGGCATCCGCGAGGAGCTGCCGCCCCACCAGCCCGTCACCGTGGAGCTGCCGCCGCAGAAGGTGGGCGAGGTGGAGTTCCACTGCGGCATGAAGATGAGCCGCGGCAAGGTGGTGGTGACGCCCCACGCTCACGAGGCGCACTGAGGAGGCCGGCATGTCCGCACCCCAACTGGCGCCCGTCTCCCCCCCGCTGTCCGCCGAGGCCGTGGCGGACGTCCTCCTCGCCCACCGGCGCACCTTCCTCGGCTTCCTGCGCAAGCGCATGGGGGGCGGGGCCGCCGCCGAGGACGTGCTCCAGGAGGCACTGGTGCGCGCACTCACGCGGCTTCCGCTCCTGGAGGACGAGCAGGCCGTCCTGAGGTGGTTCTACCGCGCCCTGCGCAACGCCCTGGTGGACCAGCACCGGCGGCACGAGGCGGCCTCCCGCGCGCTGGAGGCGCTCGCGCGGGAGCCCGAAGAGGTTGGCGTGCCTGATGCTTCTCAGCGCCAGACCCCCTGCGGGTGCGTCACGCGCCTGGCCACCTCCCTCAAGCCGGAGTACGCGCGGGCGCTCGAGCGCGTGGAGGTGGAGGGCATCGCGGTGAAGGACTTCGCCGCCGAGCAGGGCCTCTCCCGCGGCAACGCGGCCGTGCGTGCCTTCCGCGCACGCGAGGCGCTGCGCAGGCAGGTGTCCTCCACCTGCGGTGCCTGTGCCGACGAGGGCTGCCAGGACTGCAGCTGCGGGGAGGAGTGAAGGCGCCTACTGGCCACCTAACCGGGGCAAGCCCAGAGCCCTACCTCTCGATGCGGTCGAAGAGCTTCGCCAGGACGGACTCGTAGAGCCGCAGCTGCCCGGTGACAATCTCGCCTCGCACCTTGTAGCCCGGGCGGACCTCGAACGGGTGTGGAGGGGGCAGGTCCACGATGGCGAAGAATTCATTGGCATCGTTCGGTGGGGACACGTAGCGGACCTGCCCCTTGAGCACCCCGTACCGATGGAAATGAAACGCGTCCACCTTGAGGTGCGCCGGCTGGCCTGCCAGCACTCGCTTCACCTCGTCCTGCGTCAGCTTGAACTTCGCATACAGCGCGCTCCCCTCCTCCAGCACGGGCGCCACCTCGACCAGGATTTCTCCCGCGAGGAGCCGGTCGCTGCTCGCCTTCGTATTGTAGACGTAGCGGATGGTGCCACGGATGTCCGCCCGCACCTCCCGCCTGGCCGCGAGCCGGCCGCGCAGCTCCTTCTCCTCGCGCTGCTTCTCCAGCTCCCTCCGCAGCTTGTTGGCCCGCTCGAGCAGCGAGAGCCGCGCCGCCTCCGCGCCGAGCAGCTCCAGCTCGACGCGGGTGAGCTCGCCGCGGTAGGTGCCCCCCAGCTTGAGCCCCGCCGCCTCCTGCTCCCGCCGGAGCCTCGACAACTCGGCGGCGGCGCTCTTCGTCTCCAGGACGCCGCGGTAGTCCGCCTCGTGCTCCTCCTTCGAGAGCAGCCCTCGCTCTTGCAGCCCGCGGCTGCGCTCCGCTTTCACCTCCGCCAGCGCCTGCTTCTCCCGGGCGAGCTCCAGCTGGCGGGAGAGCGCGTCCAGGCTCTGGCGGGCCTGGGCCTCCTCCACCCCGTGTTTCTGCCGCAGGAGCGTGAGCTGGCGGCGGTGGTGCACGACCTGCTCGCCCGCGTTGTCAATCTGCTCCACCACCGTCCGCAGCTCCTCCTCCAGGGCCTGGGAGTCCGCCTCCGCCTTTCGCGCGGTGGCGGCGACCTCCTCGTTGTCCAGGAGCATCAGGAGCTGGCCCTCCTCCACGGCTTGCCCCTCACGGACGTACTGGGCCACCACCCGCACCTCGTACGGCGCCTTGTGGACGGAGCGGGGCCGGTAGGAGAGCACCTCCCCCTCACGGACGTGCACGACGGCATTCACCTCCACCGTCGCGAAGAGCACCACCCCGAGGCCGAAGCACCCCACGAGCAGCGCGAACATTCCCCTTATATGGCCGAGGCCGCCCATGCCACCTCCCGGGCCGACGTGCCGTCCGTCATGCCCTCCTCGCCCGCCTCCTGGATGCGCCCGCCGCGCAGCAGGACCTTGCTGCTCAGCTGCAGCCCCTCCACGGGCTCGTGCGAGATGAAGAGCATCGCCCGATCGCCAATCTCCCCCAGCAACCTGGCGATGGCGGCCTTCGATTCCTGGTCGATCCCCCGGAAGATCTCGTCGAAGATCAGCACGTCCGCCTCCGAGAGCAGGGCGCGCAGCACCAGCACCTTGCGCCGCTGGCCGGTGGACAGGTTGCGCCCCCCTTCCTCGATGAGCCGCTCCAGGTTGTCCGGGTGCTGGACGATGCAGTCGTAGAAGCCGATTCGCTTCGCCAGCTCCACGATGCGCCGCGTGCTGTGGCGCCGGCCGAAGGTGATGTTGAAGCGCAGCGTCTCGTTGAAGAGGGTGTCCTCCGCCGAGACCAGCACCACCCGTCGCCGCAGTGCCCGCTCGCCGAGCAGCTCACGGGGGACGTCGTTGACCAGCACCGTCCCACTGGAGGGCTGCTGGAGCCCGGCCAGCACTCGCACCAGGGTGGACTTCCCGCTCCCGTTGGCCCCCATCAGGAGCACCTTCTCCCCTTTGTGCAGCGTCAGGTCCGCCCCGTCCAGGACGGAGAGGCCCGAGGGGTAGCGATAGGCGAGTCCCCGCGCCTCCAGCACCTCCACCCGCACGTCCTCCTCTGGCGCGCGCGGGGCGCGGCTGGCTCCACCCTCGCCGAAGTCGAAGTAGCGCCTCAGGATCACGAGGTTCTCCTGCAGCGAGAGGTTCTCCTCGAGCAGCGTGGTGAAGGAGGAGAAGATCTTCGCCGACAGGGCGATGAAGGTGAGGAGCTGTCCGAGCGTGATCGCCTGCTGGGCAATCAGTCCGCGGGCGCACAGCAGGATGAGCAGCAGCGAGGCCGCCGTGGTGACGAGGGCGACGGCCGCGGTGCTGGCGAGGTCGAGCAGCTTCCCCTTGCGCTGCGTCTCCAGGTAGCGCCCCGCCTGGGTCCCCAGCTGCGCGCTGAAGTGCGCCTCCAGGTTGAAGGCCCGGATGGGTTGCACCCCCTCCAATCCTTCCACCAGGCAGGAGAGCAGGTCGGCCTTGTTGCGGAAGCGCTCGCTCTCCAGCCGCCGGAGCACCGGCGTCACCGCCAGGAGGAGGGCGCCCAGCACCAGCAGGGTCAACAGGACGAGCGCGGCGGCCCGCCAGTTGAGCACGAACAGCACGACGAGCGCGTTGAGGGAGACACAGGCGTTGACGACGATTCGTGAGAAGTAGCTGGTGAAGAAGCTCTTGAGCTTGAGGCTGTCGCTGACGCGCTCGAGCAGGTCCCCCCGCGTGAAGGAGCGCAGGTATTGGATGCTCCCCGTCAGCATCCGCTTCCCGAAGCGCAGCAGGAAGTAGCGGTCCAGCTCCAATCCCAGGTGCACCGCCACGTACCGGGTGTACACCCCCATGAGGATGTCGAACAGCCTGAAGAGTCCCAGGCCCAGGACGAAGGTGGTCAGCACTCCAAAGTCGAACTGGGGGATGATCTCGTCGACGAGCAACTGGTTGACGAAGACGGCGGTGTGCGTCGTCACGGACGAGAGCACGGCGGCCAGGAGGAAGAGGTACCAGATACCGCGCAGCGCGCCGACCTCCTTCACCAGCCGCCAGAGCGGATGGGCCGGCGGCTCGTCAGGCACCTGCCGCTCCGCCCTCGAGGCCGGCGGCCGCACCACGAGCACCACGGGCGTCGCCAGCACCCGCCGCTCCTCACTGCCCTCCACCGCGCGGAAGCGCTGGGGAACGGACGAGAGTTGCTGGTGGTGGACCAGGTCGGCGAGGAAGGCCCGCTCGGCCGCCTCGTCCTTCAACCCGAAGTTCTGCTTCACGTAGCCGAAGTAGAGCAGCTTGTTGTACAGCGCCCCCACCTCGGCCTCGCTGGGAGGAGTGTCCAGCTGGAGCCCGTACCTCCCCAGCTCCTCCATCACCTGGCCCCGGATGCGGCCGCGCCACAGTTCCTGCGTCAGGGGCACCTGGACGGGGTGCACGCGCCGGACGAAGTCGGCCACCGTCCAGCGCTCCACCTGCCCGTGGGTGGGGTTGAGGATGCGCAGCCGCCCCCGCTCCACCCCGTCCACCACCACGTAGTGCAGCAGTCCGGTGGCCCGCACGCGCACCGTGGCCAGACACGGGGCGAGCTCGCCCAGCTTCCTCTCCAGCCCCGCGGCATCGTTGACGTCCAGCGGTTGCGTGCGCACCCCGAAGCCGTGCTCCTGGAGAAACGCCTTGAGGCTGTCGAGGCGCAATCCCTCGGCGTCCAGAGGAAGGGCGGCGGCGATGGTCTCGCGACTCATGGGGACCCCGAGCCGCTCGCAGAGCGTCTTCACCGCGCTGATTCCGCAGTCGTTGCTCCTCAACTGCGGGTCCACCTTCAGACGGGCCCGGCGCAGCCATTCCCCGAGGCTCATGGGCGGACGGGCTCCCCGGCCCGGACGGGCCGCGCGCCGCGCCGCCAGGCCGCACGCCAGCCCTCCAGCAGCTCCACGGCGTTGGGGAGGCGCTCCTCCGGAGCCTTGGCGAGGGCGCGCTCGATGATGTCGGCGAGGGCCGCCGGGATGCGCTCGCCCTCCGGAGTCCACACCGCGCGGGGGGCGGGTTGGCCGCGGATGGCCTGCGCCAGCCGTCTCCACAGCACCCTCTCCGCGAAGGGCGGGTGGCCCGTGAGGATTTCGTGGAGCAACACCCCCAGCTGGAACACCTCCGAGCGCATGTCACCCGGGCGGCTGCTGATGCTGAGCGAGCCGGGCTCGATGCGCTCGGGGGGGGCATGAAGGCGGGAAGGCCGCCATGGGGGACGGAGGCCTCCTCCTCCGGGTCGCCGCTGCGCCGCGAGAGGCCGAAGTCGATGAGCTTCACCCGGTGCTCGTCCGTCAGCATGAAGTTGCGCGAGTGGACATCGCCGTGCAGCAAGCCGTGGCGGTGCAAGTGGGCGAGCGCGGCGAGCGCCTCGGTCCCGATGCGCACCCGCTCCGGCAGGGACAGGGAGGACTCCGCCATGGCGTGACGAATCGAGTTGCCGCCGGCGTACTCCAGCGCGGCGTAGCAGGGCTTTCCGGGGTGGAAGGCCAACAGGCGACAGACGTTCTCATGCGGGGCCAGCCCGGCCATGAAGGAGAACTCCCGCTCGAAGAGCTCGCGCTCACGGTCCGCCCTGGGACCCTGCAGGATGAAGACCTTGAGCACCACGGACATCCCGGTGCCCACCTGCCGCGCGTGATGGAGCGCCACGTCTGACTTCTCCACGATCAGCGCTCCGACGCGGTACTCACCGAGCACCTGCCCGGGGGTGAGCGTCCAGGTGGACTCCTCCCGGAGGTCGGCCCCCGCGGAGCGCAGCAGGCCGGCGCGCCGCATGCGCTGGAAGAAGGTGCGCACCGTGGGGGCGATGGCCTCGGGTGGACACCCCGCCTGGCGCGCCAGCTCCTCCAGCGCCTCCGCCTCCGTCCGCGGCTTCCTGAACAGCTCCAGGTAGCTCTTGATGACGCTGTTGACCAGGTAGCAGTACTGGTGAGCGCGCGTGTCCACCACCATGAAGCGCTCGCCGGCGCTTGCGCCGGTGCTCGCATCCGAGCCACCGGGGAGACTCGAGCCCTCGCTCGAGGAGTGGAGCTCGAAGTACTCCGGAAACACATAGAGACGTTGCGGTGTCATGACCGGGACAAGGGCGTGGTGCGCCAGGGCTGAAGCCTGTTCTTCAGCCCGTTCTACTTGTGGCCAGACTTCCAGGAGCAGCTCTTGCTCTTGCTCCGACTCTTGCTCCTGCTCTTGCTCTTCTTGCTCTTGCTCTTGCTGGTGCCCCAACCGGCCTTGAACTCGAGGACGCGGTCCATCTGCTCTTCGGTCAGCTCATCGAGAATCTTCGAAAGATTCAGCATGGAAACCCCTCCAAGAAAGAACTGATGGCGAATGCTTCGGATGACGATGCCCTGGCGCACCCCGCCCCCCGATGCGACCTGCTCCGAATCGCACCGCAACGGAAAGCTAGGCAGCGGTCTTCTCGCGGTAGAACTGTCCCTGAGGCAGTCCGTGACGGCGAATAGTGGGCAGGAACTGCGCCTCCCCCTTGCCCGGCCTGGCGAAGCGCACCGGTTGCGAGACGGGCTCAACCGGCCTCGCGAGGCGCTGAGTGCCCACCCCACCTGAGCCATCCGAACCATGCCCTCGAGGACGTGCACAGCGGCAGCAAGAGGACAAGGAAGCGCAGGGCCATTGGGTAAAAGAAAAGAGCGCCAGACTTTCGCCTGACGCCCTTCTCCGAGTGGGTTGGAACCGCAGGACGTCAGCGGGGATGACCGCCAAGGTCCTTATGCCGAAGCACGGGCGCTCTTGATGCGCCCCTCGATTGACGCCGCTGAGAGCGGCGGGCCCGGGAACTGTCAGCCCCGTCGGATATCCCATCGGATCGGCTACCCGTCGGGGTGTGGCCATCAGCAAGCGTGCTCACGTCTCCATCAACAAGCGTGCGCGGTAACACGCAACAACATCATTCCCGCGCAGCCGGGTGTGCATTGTTGACGCGCAAGCTGGTTGATGGGCGCGTGAGCGAGCTGGGTGATGGGCATCACGCCGGTGGTGGTGCACCACGGCGGGTGATGGGAAGGCGACGAGCCGCCACCCGGGAGAGTGGCGGCCCGCCGGGTGCAAGGCATCAGGAGGAGGAGACCTGGCGGTCGAGGACGCTCCGGGCGATGTCGGAGTCGACGAGCT
>NZ_DBNGVP010000031.1:0-15534 GCF_057119385.1 Archangium sp.
GGCCGAACAGGCCCTTGCGCTTCTGGGGCGCCCGGTCCTGCTGCGCCATCTTCGCCAGCCGCTGCCCGAGGAGGCGGCTCATCTCCAGCGCCACCGTGGGGTTGGCCATCACCATCCCCTGGAAGTCATCGCGGCCCACGGCGGCCAGCTCGCACGCCGTGGCGGCCCTGGCGCTCGTGGCGCGTGGCTCTCCCGTGAGCAGGGCGATCTCCCCGAAGAAACCTCCCGGCTTCACCACCTCCACCAGCCGTCCGCCCTCGGCCAGCAGGTTCACCTCGCCCGAGACGACGACGTAGAAGGACTCGCCCGCGTCGCCCTTCTTGAAGAGCAGCTCGCCGGCCTCCTTGCGCAGGTAGTCGGCGCCGCGCGCCACCGAGGCCAGCTGCTCGTCGTTGAGCGGCGTGAGGAAGTCCACCTTGCGCAACATCTCCGCCAGCGGCGTGTCGCTCTGGCGCTGGGCCTCGGCGGTGAGGCACTCCACGGCGCGGGCCAACTCGGCGCGGCGCGCCACGAGGATGATGGTGTGCCCCGCGCGCAGCACCGTGTTCCCGTCCGGCAGCGTGATGCGGCCCTCCGGGTCCACCACGCCGATGAACACGCACTCGCGCGGGAATTCGGGCAGCGCGCGCACCTGCGCCACCGTGCGCCCCGCCACCAGCGCCTTCGGGTTCACCTCCAGCTCGAAGAGGATGGCCGTCCCCGCCGCCAGCGGCAGCGAGCCCGCCACCTGCGGGAAGTCGATGGCCGTGGTCATCTTCGCCACCACCACCTCGGCCTCCGCCACCAGCTCGCTCACCCCGGCCAGCTTGTATGCCTGGCGGTAGCGGCTGTCCAACATGCGCACCATCACGCGCGCGCTGCTCATCGAGCGCACCAGCGTGGCGAAGGCCAGGTTCTCCGCGTCGCGCGCCAGCACCCCCGCCGCGATGTCCGCCCCCGAGATGCCCGCCGACTCCAGCACCGACGGGTCGTTCGCGTCCCCACACACCGTCACCACGCCAATGTCCTCGAAGAGCCGGTGGCAGGTGTTCGCGTCCCGCTCCACCACCGTCACCTGGTGCTGCTCCGACACCAGCCGCGCCGCCAGCGTCCCACCCACCCGTCCACCACCCGCGATGACGATCTTCATGACACCTTCCTCCCGCTGTCCGCCTCGTGCTCCTGCGCGCTCGCCAGCACGTGCTCCAGCTCCAGCGTGCGCGAGTCCAGCTTCGCCAGTTGTATCTCGGCCGTGGCCTCGGGGATGAGGCCGGCGCGCCGGGCCGACAAGAGCGCCGTGCGCTCCGCGTCGATGAGGCGGCGGCGCGTGGCCAGCACGATCTTCGCCCCCTGCGCCAGGTGCTGCTCGCTGAGCCGGCGCAGCTCGCGCTCGGCGCCGGCGATGCCCACCTGGTAGTCGCTGCGCAGGTGCTCATAGGCCGCGCGGGGAATCAGCCCCTGGTCGTGCAGCTCCTCCAACTCCTGGCGCGCGGCGCGGCTGGCGATGAGGCGCGCTTGCTGCTCGGCCACCGCGTAGGCCACCGGATCCTCATGGAAGAGGCCCAGCCGCTTGAGGATGTCCGTGAGCATCAACCCCTGGAGCACCAGGGACAGGAAACAGACGCCGAAGGCGATGGCCACCAGCAGCTCGCGCGAGGGCGTGGACTCCGGCAGACCGAGCGCCAGGCCGATGGACAGCGCGCCCTTGATGTTGCCGAGGATGAAGACGTGCTGCCAGCGCAGGGGCACGGCCTCGGAGGGGCGCAGCCAGCGCAGCAGCAGGAAGGGCAGGTAGATGGCCACCGCGCGGCCGGCGAAGACACAGACCACCGCGAGCAGCGTCTGCGGCAGGTAGCGCACCAGCGTCTCGGGCCGGGTGGTGAGCCCCATGGAGAGGAAGAGGAAGGTGTTCACCCCGAAGGCGGCGTACTCCCAGAAGGTGTGGATGGCCACCTGGCTCTGGGGGGCCACGTGGCGCCGCAGGTTGATGCCCGTGGCCAGGCCGGCCATCACCGCGGCGATGGCGCCCGACAGGTGCAGCTGCTCGCCGATGACGAAGGCGGCGAAGGCCAGCGCCGTGGTCACCATGATCTCCGCGAGCGGATCCTCGGTGCGGCGGATGATGAAGCCGGCCACCAGGCCCAGGGTGAGGCCGATGGCCAGGCCCCCGAGCGTGGCGCCCACCACCTTGGCGCCGAGGAGCGGCAGCGAGAACGAGGACTCTCCGCTCACCACGATGCTGGAGATGGCCGCGTAGGCCACGAGCGCGGTGCCGTCGTTGAAGAGGCTCTCGCCCTGCATGATGCCGGAGAGGCGGCGGGGCACGGGGGCACGGCGGAAGGCGTAGAGGATGGAGACGGTGTCGGTGACGGCGAGCATGGCCCCGAGCAGCAGGGCGGGCCCCCACGCGAGCGCGAGGGTGTAGTGGAGCGCCGTGCCGGTGGCGGCGATGGCCAGCACCATGCCCAGGGTGGCCAGGGTGGCGATGGGCAGCAGGTTGGCGCGCACGTTGGCCACGTCCGCGGTGATGCCGCCCTCGAAGAGCAGCAGCGGCAGGCAGACGAGGAAGACGACCTCCGGGTTGAGCGGAGGCATGCCCGGGAAGATTCCTCCCACGGACAGGAGCAGACCCCCCACCACCAGCGCGACGTTGTACGGAATCCGCACGCGCTTGGCGGCGATGGCGAGCGAGCTGGCGGCCACCATCAGGCCGATGATGAGGGGCATTTCGAGGTGCACGCGGCCCCAAGACTCGCAGATGCGCCGGGCTTGTGCACGGGTTGCCTTGTGGCCAGGTGTCACACCGGAGCTACCCGGGAGGCGAGCCCCCGGAGCCATCCCTGGTGCTTCGCCAGGACGTCGGGAAAGGGGAGGGCCCCGTGGGGGTTGGGGGCCCCATGAAACACTTCCTCCTATCGCTTGCTCTCCTGGCGTGCGCGGCCTGTGGTCCCGAGCTGCCCGGAGATCTCTCCTCCGACAATCCGACGCTGGACACGCTGGACACCCGGGAAGCGCCGTTGGCGACGCAGCCCGCCGGCTCCATCCCCGCGGGACTTCCCGCGCGCCTGCTGGTGGGCCTCTTCGAGGAAGCCCCCCAGACGTGGATGAAGGACAGCGCGGTGCCCTGGGACGTGCGCTACCGCTACTTCACCAAGGGCTGGGTCAACAACTGGGGCTGGTCCGCCGCGGATGGAAGCTGGGGCAAGCAGTTCCTGACGGAGTCCGCCACCCAGGGCTTCATCCCGGCCATCCAGTACTACCAGGTCAACGGAGAGCCGGGTGGCGGCGAGGACCAGTTCCTCGCCAAGGCGCAGAACGCCACCACGATGAAGAGCTATTTCTCCGACTTCAAGGTGCTGATGCAGCGGGCCAGGGAGTTCGGCAAGCCGGTGCTCGTGCTGATGGAGGCGGATGGCTTTGGGTACCTCCAGAAGTACTCGAACAACAACCCCAGTGCCTACGCGGCCGTGGCGGCCACGGGGATGCCGGAGCTGGCGGGGCTGCCCAACACGGTGGCCGGGTGGGGGCTCTCGTTCCTCCAGCTGCGCAAGGCGGTGGGCGCCACCAACGTCATCCTGGGCATCCACATCTCGGGGTGGGCCAGTGGCAAGGACATCGCGTACTTCTCGGTGACGGACGCGCTGCAGCCCGAGGTGGACAAGGTCTACAACTTCCTCAAGCCGCTGGGCCTGGGCGCCAACGTCACGGGGGCCACCTATGACGTGCTGGTGGGAGACCCGCTCGACCGCGACTCGGACTTCTACAAGCAGTACGGGCAGGACCGGTGGTGGGACGCGAGCGACTCGGCCTCCATCTCGTCCAAGAGCTTCAACCGGTACGCCGAGTGGCTGCGGTTGTGGAACGTGGCCTCGGGCAAGCGCTGGGTGCTGTGGCAGCTTCCGGAGGGCAACTCCAGCAGCTTGAACAAGCCCTACGCGGCCAATACGCCGGGCTCGGGCTACAAGGACAACCGCGCCGAGTACTTCTTCGGCACCGGGAGCGCCGTGCACCGCGAGAAGTTCGCGGGCAGCGGAGTCATCGCGCTGCTCTTCGGCCGGGGCGAGGGCCAGCAGGCCTCGCACACCCACGACGTGTACTCGGACGGCCAGCTCTTCCTGAAGAGCCGCGCGGGTGCCTTCCTGAAGGCCGGTGGCCTCGCCATCCCCGCGGGCTCCACCACGACGCCGACTCCCACGCCGACGCCGACTCCCACGCCGACGCCGGTCACGGACACCGTGCGGTACGGCTTCGAGACGGACGCGCAGGGGTGGAGCTTCTCGGGGGCGCTGGTGAAGGGCGTGGTGTCGTCCACCGCGAAGGCGGACGCGGGCAGCCGCTCGCTGGCGGTGACGATGGGTGGCACCGCGGCGGGGATGTCCCGCGTCTCGGTGCTCAACGCCGCCGTGCCCGCGGGCCGGACGGTGTCCATGCGCGTCTGGGTCCCGGCCGGCAGCCGCATCACGGCCGTCCAGCCCTATGTGCAGCAGGGCTCGGCGGGGGGCTGGCAGTGGACGGGCTCGTGGGTGGCCTCCACGTCCCTGAAGGCCGGGGACTGGAGCACCGTCACCGTGCAGGTGCCCGCCAACGCTGTGTCGCCGCTGTACCAGCTCGGCCTCGAGCTCTTCACCGATGCCGCCTGGTCCGGCACGCTGTACGTGGACTCGGTGCGCTGGTGAGCCTGGGGGGCCGCGTGCGCCTGGCCGGGCACGCGGCCCCTGCTTCGTTCAGCGGCGGATGCGCAGGATGACGTCCTTGCGCGCGGTGCAGTCTCCGCGGCTGTCGCAGTTGCTGGTGGTGACGTAGAGGTGGCCGTCCGGGCCCATGATCGTCTCTCGCAGGCGGCCCCACTCGTTGCGCAGGTACACCTCGTGCTGGGCGACCTGGAAGGGATTCTCCTGGGAGAAGACCACGCGGTGCAGGTGCCGTGAGCCGAGCGTGCCGATGAGCAGGGAGCCCTTCCACTCGGGGATGGCGTCGCCGGTGTAGATGGCGGCTCCGCCCGGGGGGGCCGCGCTCTCCCAGGTGAGGGACGGGGTGATGAGGCCCTCGCCGGACTCGCAGCTGTAGACGGTGGGCCAGCCGAGGTTGTCCCCCTTGCGCACCACGCTGACCTCGTCATGGCCGCGGCGGAACGTCTCGCCGCTGGGGCCGTGGTCGGTGAAGTAGAGCGTGTCGCGGTCCTTCCAGTCGAAGCCCTGGGTATTGCGCACACCGAGGAGGAAGACGGGCTTGCCGGGGAAGGGGTTGTCCGCGGGCACCTCGCCCTCGGGGGTGAGCCGCAGCAGCTTGCCGGAGGGCGTGTCCACGTTCTGTGCGTTGTCCGGCTCGCGCGCGTCTCCCGTGCCCACGTAGAGCATGCCATCGGGGCCGAAGCGGATGCGCCCGCCGTCGTGGTACTTCGCCGCGGGGATTCCGCCGAAGATGACGCGCTCGAAGGTGGCGGAGGTGTGGTCCTCGGAGAGGATCCACCGCTCCACGCGGTTCTGCGTCGAGCCGCCCTCGTCGGTGGTCACGTAGAGGTAGATCTGCCGGTTGCTCGCGAAGGAGGGATGCGCGGCGATGCCGAGCAGGCCGCTCTCGCCAGCGGAGGAGATCTTCACGGTGGCGACGGGAGCGGGCTGGAGGGCGCCGTTGCGGAGCAGACGGATGCGGCCGGGACGCTCGGTGACGAGCGCATCGCCGCCGGGGAGCCAGGCGATGCCCCAGGGGACCTCGAGGCCCTCGGCGACGACGTCGAAGGTGATGGGCACGGTGCCATCGGGGCCGAAGTCGTCCTCGACGAGGATGCAATCGGGGGCTGTCTTCGCCTGGCTCTTGCGGCAGCCGGAGCAGGCGGCGAGGAACACGAGTGCGGAGAGCACGAGGCAGGTACGCATGCCGTATCTATGACGGGCGGAGGGAGCGTGCGCCACCGGACCGTGGCGGGCACGTCAGGAGGTGGACGTGACGGCAGACGGGGCGTGATTGGTGACCACCAACTTGCAGGGGCTCCGGGTAGTGTTCTACCTCGAATTTTCCGGGTTGCGCGGGAGTAGGCTCCCATGAACGAAGATTTCTCACCGCCACGGCTCATCGAACTGCTTCACCGCTACTACCCCGTCAATTTGTACAGTGACAACGAGCGCTACGGTGAATCCGAGCAGTACCAGCGCATGTTGCAGCTGCGCGCGCAGGCGCTGAAAAATCCAACGAGTTGGAGAGGATTGCTCGCGAGGCTTCGCGAGGCACTACCGGAGTGCAAGGTCGAGGATTGGACCGTGCTCTTCTCCGACGACAACTGCTGGCGTGTCAGGGTCGATCTTCCGGAGGTGCTGAAGCTTCCTGACGGCCAGGATGAGGTCAGGACCGTGGTGGTGCTGGTCAGCATCCTCGTGCCTGTGTTCGTTCTCTACAGCTCGTTCCGGCGCTACCATCTGGTCGAGAAGAAATCGTGGGCCTCGGAGACCTTCTACGAGGACGTCCCCGAGACGAAGTCCTATGCGGACAAGGTCGAGGCCCTCGTGCGGGACGTGCTCCACGTTCACCGCCTGACCAACGAGGCACTCTTCACCCCCGTGCCCGACATCCAGTGCGGCAATGTGTCCCTGGGTGAGGCGAAGCTGATCGACTGCCTCTTCACCGATGACCGGTGGTAGAGGACTCGCCAGCCCGTGAACTTCCCCCTCCTCGCCCTTGGCTCGTACAGCTCCCCCCGGGACCCGAGTGCCTATGCGGCGATCGAGATCCGCATGGAGCGCGCGCTCGCGTATGTGGAGGCCTTCCGCTCGCGCTCGGGCCAGCGCCTCACGGTGACGCACCTGGTGGCCAAGGCCGCCGCCGATGCGCTCCGCCGCTACCCCGAGGCCAATGCCATCCTCCGCTGGAACCGGCCCTGGTTGCGCAAGCGCGTGAGCGTCTGTGTCCTCGTCGTACAGACCGAGCACCTCGGCCGCGTGGACCTCACCACCGCCACCGTTCACGATGCGGACGCGCTCTCGCTCCAGGGCTTCGCCAGCGCGATGCAGGAGCGTGTCGAGCACGTCCGCCACCGCCGGGACGCCGTCATCGAGCGGGGCAAGCGGCGCTCCTACCGCGTCCCCGGCCTCGTCATGAACACCGTCCTCCGGCTGCTCTCCTTCGTCTGGTTCACCCTCAACATGGACCTCGCGTGGGTGGGCATGCCGAGAGACCCCTTCGGCTCCGTCGCCGTCTCCAACGTGGGCTCGCTCGGCCTGGAGCGCGCCTGGCTGGCCATGGTGCCCTACACCCGCGTGGCCCTCTACCTCGCCTCCGGCGCCGTGCGCGATGTCCCCGTGCTCGAAGGCGACGCCCTCGTTCCTGGCAAGGAGATGACGCTCTCGTGCACCTTCGATGCGCGCCTGCTCGACGCGGACCTCGTCGCTCGAGTCCTGCGTCACATCGGCGAGGCCCTGGAGGATCCCGCGTCCGTCTGGGGCCCGCCCGCTTCCGAGGAGCCCCCGGCGCCGTAGGCTGCCGCGCATGAAACTGCCCGTCTCTCCAACGACTCCGAGAGCGGCGATGCCTCCTGGGTGACGGGCCGCTTCCAGCGGCTCAACGCGCAGATCGGCTCCTATGAGACGTACGATGACGCGCTCTTCGGGGTGAAGTCGTTCCACGGCATGAGCCTGCTGCTGGAGAACGAGCAGGCCACGGCCGGGCTGCGCAAGGCGCCCGGTGGGTTGCAGGCGCTCCAGGACTCGCTGCCGTACGTGTACCCCCGGCGCGTGCGCGAGGACATCCCCGTCGGCGTCTACGACGTCATCGCCGGCTCCGGCCAGGCGCGGGGCACCAACACCGCGAGCATCCTCCCCAATGACCCGCTCTTCTCGCGCCGCTACGGCCTCACCCTCCTGCTGCGCGACAACATCATGAAGAACCCGGACATCTTCGCCGCCGACGAGCGCGTCTGGCGCGCCGCCACCGTGGAGGCCCACGCGAGCGGCCTCGCCCCCGAGGGGAACTCCCAGCGCACGCTGCAGAACGCGAAGCCTCGCCGCGACCAGCCCTACCAGACCATGCAGCTCATCCAGTTCAACTGGTTCCTCTCGCATGGGCTGCTCGAGGCCGACCCGAAGACCGCCCGCCTCACCCTCCGGTACGAGCGCTACCCGGAGACCGTCGCCTCGCTGCTCAAGGAGGTGCTTGCGCTCCAGCACGCGGGAGACAAGGCCGCCGCCGCGCGCTTCTTCGACCAGTGGACCACCTGGACGCCCGAGCTGCACGAGGCGCTCGCCGCCCGCATCCGCGAGGCCCAGGGCGCCCGCTTCCGCGTCGTGCACTACGGGGCCCTCGGCGAGTAGTGAGCCGTGCCCCTCAAGGGGCTACGCGTCCGCCAATCTCCGGGAAGCGCGCGTAGGCCCGCTTGAGCGCATCCAGGTGGGCGGGGTTGTCCAGGTCGAGCGGCGCATCGGTGAGCTGCACGACCCACCCGCCCGTCGCGGTACGCCGTGCGCGCGAAAGCAGCTCCGCGTCGCGGGCGGGGTCCGGGAATCCGATGGCCTGGGCAGCAGCAGCCGACCAGTAGTTCAGCCACCCGAGGCGATGCGGAATCTCAGGTGAGCGCATGGCACTGGGGGACTTGATCACCGGCAGCCCACGGGGAGGCGGCGCCAGGTCGTCTGGCCGATTCTTCGTCTGGCGCGCGATGTCCACCCCTGCGCTGAAAGGCGTTGCGTGCCCCCAGAACGCGCGAGCACCCTCCGCCATGGCCTCCAGCACCTCCACTGCCGCCGCGATGCCGGTTGCGTCGAGCGGCAGGGCTGCCTGGACTTCAAACTGTGCCTGCCCTCCCGGGGAGAGGCCCGCCGGCCTTTCCCATCCAGAAACCGTTACCCGGTAGCTCTCGTCGCCATTGCAAATGAGCCGAAACCCCCTTCCGGTCGGCCTCCCTTGGGCGAGCCATGCCTCACGCTGCGGTACCCGGAGCAGCTTCCCCTCGCCAGAGATTGTCCATTCCAGGCGCAAGCCAGGGAATGTGCGTTCCATTCCATGAACAACGGCCAAAGGGCGGCCATCGTCGCCCACGAGTGCAGGTGCATAGACGATCATGGCAATTTCATTTTCTTGTGTGGCTGGCATCTCAGCACCATTCCATGACTTCGATAATGCCCGCGAGTTCTGGCTCCGCGAGTTCCAGCGCGATTCTGTGCGCGGGGCTTCGCACGCCGACCCGGAAGTTGAATCCACAAGCCAGAGCAAGACCGCGCTCGTACTGCAAATCCAGCACCTGGTTGTCGAGCACAATTCTCCGAAGGTCGGGCGTGAACTTGTCGAAGTTGTCGGTCTTGACCTCCCATAGCGTGCGCGTGGCCAGTTGCAGCGCGTCGAAGTTCTTCCCATTCACGAACACATCCCCGCCGGGGAAGCTGTTGTTCGGAATTCTGTCGGCGCACGTGTCGTGCAGTGGATTACCGCCAAGGTGGTACGGCACTGGATCGGGCTCGCACCTGCGGCGCTCTCGCTCCGAAGTCTCGGGTGGCTCCAAAGGAGGGAAATCCGGCCCCTTTGGCTCCGGCTTGGGCCTTTTCTTCGGCGAGGGTTTCGGCGGGGCGGGCTTTGTTTCAGGCACGGGCCGCGTTTCAGGCATGGGCCTTACCTGGGGACGGCCCCTCTTCTTCGCGTAGGTATCCAACGCCTCTTTGATGGCGAAGCCCACCACCACCACGCCCGCGACGACTACTGCCCCCACGACGAGCTCCGGCGCCGCGAGGACACAGACCCCGAGCCCCATGGCCCCTGCTCCCGCCCCCGCCGAGGCGACCGCGCATCGTCCCGTGATGTCGTGAAACTCGATGCGGTCATGGTCGAGGGCATGAAAGCACCGCTCCGCCAGCACGGGCCAGGGCTCGGAAGCCTCCTGGACGGCGCAACGCCCCCCGTCCGTCCAGGGCAGTGCCGCCGCTCTCTGAAGGTTGTCGAGCCTCGGGTTCCGGGCCGGTGGCTCTCTGGGGCTGGGCGCTGGCGTAGCGCAGGCAGAGACATGGAGCAGAAGTGCGATGGATGCGCGGAGACGCATGGCCACCTCCTACGGAAGGGGGATTCCGCGGAGCAAGGGCGGACCCGTGGGCGGTGGGACAATGCCACCGACGCCGTGGAACCTCGTGAGGTTTGCCCGAGGCGGAGGTACCAGGGACGCCACACGCCGTCACCTGAAAGGTGTGGGCGCTCGAGCGGTGCGAGCCGTCCCCGGCGAGGTGAGGTGGCTCAGCCCCCGTCGGGCCTCGCCGCAACGGGGGGCCGGAGCGGCCCGATGATTCCCACCACCAGCCAGGTGAGCGAGAGGGCGAGCCAGGCCGCGCAGAGGGCGCTCCACGCCTGGGGCGCGCCGGCCCGCATCAGCCACACCGTCACCGCCACGCCCATGACGAGCACCCGCGCCAGCTCCAGCGGCAGGCTCCAGCGTTTGGACTCCAGCATCCCGCTCCAGGCCGTCGCCATGCCCCAGAGCAGCAGGCTCAGCACCAGCTTGCTCCCGCCCGACAGCGGTGAGGCATGGTGGCTCACCAGGAGCATGAAGGGCATGGACGCGAACAACTGGAAGACGAGGTAGCGCCGGATGCCGGGCAGCTCCGTCGAGGAGAACTTCACCTCCACGCCGTCCTGCTTCCAATAGCCCAACGCGCGCGGGGGAAGGTCCGCCGGCCGCCAGCCCGTGGGCATCACCCAGATGCGCAGGCGGTCCCACGTGCTCTTCGTCGCGAGCGCGTCGCCGATGAGCCGGGCCCAGGCCTGGAAGTTGATGGCCGTCGGGTCCCACGTGTTCGCCGGGGTGGTGAGGCCGTAGGAGCAGGGCTCCACCTCCTCGGCGTAGGTGCCGAACATCCGGTCCCAGATGATGAGGAAGCCCGCGTAGTTCTTGTCGAGGTAGGCGTCATTGCGCGCGTGGTGCACGCGGTGGTGCGAGGGCGTATTCAGCCAGGACTCCACCCACCGGGGCAGCTTGGGGATGACGCGGGTGTGCGGGATGAACTGCAGCACCAGGTGGAATGCCACCATCGCCAGCACTGCTTCGGGTGGGAAGCCCACCAGCACCAGCGGCCAGTAGAAGAGGAACGAGAAGAGCCGCTGCGTCACGCTCGCGCGCAGCGCCACCGCGTAGTTGAGCTCCTCCGTGGAGTGGTGGGGCGAGTGCGCCGCCCAGCCGATGTTGGTGCGGTGGCCGAAGCGGTGGAACCAGTAGAAGAGGAAGTCCACCCCGAGGAAGAGGGCCACCAGCGACAGCGGCGACGAGACGTCGAGCCGCCACGGAGCGAACTGGCCGAGCCGCGTGAAGAGGGGCAGCACCAGCAGCGCCACCGCCACGTTGACGCACTGGTTCATCACCGCCGTCCCCATGCTCGCGATGGAGTCCTGGAAGCTATAGTAGCCGTTGCGCCTCGCCACGCAGTACGCGAACTCCGCGAGGGCCAGGACGATGACGAAGGGGGTGGCCACGGCGTAGACGTTCAAGGTCATGCGTGCTGGTGTACGGCATCCGGGCCGGCCGCCGCCTTGACCTGGATCAACCCGAGGGGACTCCCCCATGAGATTCCCGAAGCTCTTCGAGCGCCTCGCGGCGCAGGTCTCCCTCCCCGAGGACGAGTGGGAGAAGGCCGAGGCGCTGGCATCGGAGCAGGTGCTGGCCAGACGCGAGCTCTTCCTCCAGCCCGGAGCGCCGTCGGACCGTTTCGCGCTGGTGCTCCAGGGGGTCTTCCGGGCCGTGCGTGTGTCGGCGGGCGGCGCCGAGTCCATCAAGGCGTTCCGCGCGGAGGGCGAGCTGATTGGCGCCTACGCGGAGATGCTGCAACGGCGGCCCTCGATGACGGCGATCGAAGCGCTCGAGCCGAGCCGCGTGCTGGTGTTCCGGACGAGCGATCTCGAGGCGCTCGAGCGGGGCCACGTGTGCTGGGAGCGGCTGGCGCGGCGGGTGGCGGAGTACCACTTCATCCTCAAGGAGCGCCGCGAGCAGGAGTTCCTCGACCTGACCGCGGAGGAGCGCCTCGTGCGCTTCTGGGAGGAGCACCCGCACCTGAAGGGCCGCGTCTCCCAGCGCGACGTGGCGGCCTATCTCGGCATCACGGAGGAGGCCCTGAGCCGCATCATGTCGCGCCGCCGCAAGCAGCGGGGGTGAGCCAGAGGGAGGGAGCCTGAGGCACGGTGGGCTTGCCCCGGTTACGTGGACAGTAGGGTTGAGATGGTGTCGAGCCTCGAGCAGTCACGCCGCCAAAGACGCCCACGCCCCTGCTGCCACCCCCTGGGGAGGCCACTGGGCCGGCGTGTGCCCCAGGGAGTTGCCCGTCAGCAGCCCTCCTCGCCCCCTCGGCTCCAGCCATCTCCCTCCACACCGCCCCCATTCCGCCTCTACGCGGGTCATCCCTTGACGAGTCGAACCTTCTTGTCCGCGCTCGTCACCATGGCTCAAGATGCGGGCATGCAATGGCTTCACACCCTGGTGGGTATTCATCCCCCTCTTGATTGGAGCGCAGGGGGAAGCGAGCAGGTTCGACAATCATCTGCCGGAGTCCGCTGAGACACAACCGGCCACATGGCTTCGCACTGACATCGGCCCCGACGCGCCGCAGGTCAGCATGCTGGCTGGCAAGCGAGCGGGAATGCCCTTCACCAAGAAGGGGAAGGCGGCTGTCAAAAAGGAGAACGCTGAAAAGAATGACGGGAAAAACAAATGTGAAATCTGTAGCGTGGAAGCCGTTCCAGCAAAGCAGCATCAACAAGGCGTCACTCCGCCCAAGAACGAGGCGCAGGTCGAACACGTCATCCCACGAGCAAAAGGAGGCGAGGGCGAGCCAGATAACGGCCAGGTTCTCTGTAGAGATTGTAATATCAAGAAGAGCGATAAAAAGAGCGATAAAGCACCGTGAGCCGCATGACAGGGACACCAACCGATCAACATGTCAAAATCCTCTTTCACCTCGAGCAGGATGAGGATGGCTATCCTCCCGCCAATGCGGAAACACTCTGGGCCACCACGGTGGGTGAGGGTCTCTACAAGATCGACAACATCCCATTCTTCGCTACGGGTATTGCCGTGGATGACATCGTCTCGGCGGAGTTGGACGCGGACCAGCTTCTCTACAAAGATGTCGTCCACCCCTCGGGACACAGCACGGTCCGTGTCGTCGTGTACGGCCATGACGAACTTCCCGAGGTGCATGGACTCTTCAAGCAACTGGGCTGCTCGACGGAACAGAGCCACCTGCGAGGCCTGGTCGCGCTCGATGTGCCTCCATCCGTCTCATGGGATGAACTGAAGCGGATATTGGATGAAGGCCGCGAGCAGGACCGGTGGGACTACGAAGAGGCCTGCCTGGCACAGTCCTGATGGTCCAGGACTGGGGCAGCACGTCGAGGAATAGGAGCCGGTGCGCCTCGTCGCGCTGGCCCTCGGGCTGGGGGTGCACGGGTCTTCGGCACGTCGAGTGGACAGGACCGCGGACCAGCGGCCGTGCGCATCGCGAAGCTCACGCGCCTGCCGCTGGCGATGAGCACCTCGAGGGTGTCGCTCCCGCTCACCACCGGGGCCGCTCTCACCTGTACCGGAAACAGCCGCGCTGGCTCCACGACAGGCGCTCTCTCCTGATACGTGGCCTGCTCCAGCAGTACGCGCGCGGCGTGCACGAGGTGGTAGGCCAGTGCGTTGAGCAGCAGGCGCACCTCGTTGTTGGCGAAGGCCTCGATTGAAACCGAGCGCCGCACGGGCGGATGGCCCTGGTCGTTGGACTTGGGCCGTCTGGCCGAGGAGAGCGCCGGGGCCAGCATGTCCATGAGCTCTCCGAAGTGACCCTCGGCCGTGCCGCGCTGGCGGTAGTGCGTAAGCAACTGCTCGGCGGACATCTGCTCCCGCGTCCAGCTCGTCACCAGCCAGAAGGCATGGGGAAAGAGCTCCTCCTTCCTCTGCACCAGCACCAACACCACGCGCCGCGCACGGCTCCAGCCTTGTGCCGGGTACTCCGACTCATACAGGAAGGTACCTGTCTGGCCCCGCGGTACACCCGAGTGCAGAACCAGTCCTCGCGCCTCTTGGGCTTCACGAGGAACGTGAACTCCGTCCCGTCAACGAGCGTCACCAGCAGGGGCAGCGCCTCGCCGTCGTCGAGGTCACGCAGCGGCTCTAGAACCACCTTCTTGCCGCCTACGAGCGGGGTCTCGAAACGTCCCTCCCACGCCAGGAACTTCGTCTTCTCCGGATCGATCTCCTTCTCGAAGCGGAGCGCCGTCACCACCTGCCAGGAAACGTAGATGGACGGAGCCGCCTGGCCTGGATGGGCCGGCACCTTGAGGGTCCGAATCGTGAGCTTTTCCGCCTCATCCCTGGCCGGTGCCGGGGACGCCATCAGGACGAGAAGCAGGCCATACCTGAGAAGTGGGAAAGTGCGCAGGGTGGGGCCAACTTGACAGGACGGGTGCAGGGCATTCAATCCTTGCGCGCCCTGCCTGCAGGCTGCCGGTCATCGCCCCTGTTCGGCTCCACGAGCCGTGTCGGCCTCAAGGGGCCGCGCGCCCGCCGATCTCCGGGAAGCGCTCGTAGGCCCGCTTGAGCGCGTCCAGGTGGGCGGGGTCGTCCAGGTCGAGCGGCGCCTCGGTGAGCTGCACGACCCACCCGCCCGTCGCGGTGCGCCGAGCGCGCGACAGCAGCTCCGCGTCGCGGGAGGGGTCCGGAAAGCCGATGGCTCGTGCGGCGGCGGCCGACCAGTAGTTGAGCCACCCGAGACAGTGCGGAATCTCAGGGGCGCGGATGTCATCAGAAAACCTGAGCGCTGGCAGCCCTCGCGGCGGGACCCCCGGCTTCCGCACGGGATCTCTCGTCTGCCGCGAAATCTCGACGGCCGCGTCAGACGGCGTCGCGTGCCCCCAGAACGCGCGTGCACCCTCTGCTGCCGCTTCCAGGGCACCCGCTACCACGGCAATCCCGGCTGCATTCAGGAGCATGGTCACATTGACTTCGAGATGCGGCGGGCTCCCCGCGGCAAGACCGTCCGGGTTCTCCCGCCCGGCAATCGTGACAAGGTGGTCATCGTCATCGTTACAGAGGAACGGAAACCCTCCGCTCGTCCTGTGGGCCGCGACCCACTCATCGCGGTGAGGCAATGCAATCAGGTCTTCCTTCCCAGACGTCGTCCACCCCAGGCGTAAACCGGGAAGCGCACGTTCCATCCCTCGGACAATAGCCAAAGGCCGGCCGTCATCGCCCTCGAGTGCAGGCGCATAGACCGTGATGCCAATATCCTCTTTCGTTCCCGGCATTTCAGCACCAGTCCATGACAACGACATGAAGTCTGCGATCCGCGCGCTCCAGGGCGATTCTGTGTGCTTCACTGCGGACGCCGACGACAAAGCCATAACCGCATTCTTCCGCGAGCCTGCGCTCCCGTTGCAGCTCCGGTAGCTTCATCTCGATGAAAAACTGCTGAGAACGACGACTGTGCTTGTCGAAGTCATCCGTCTTGACGTCCCACAGGGTGCGCGTGGCCAGTTGAAGCGCGTCGAAGTTCTTGCCATTCACGAACACATCCCAGCCGGGGAAGCTGTTGTCCGGCATCAGGTCGGCGCAAGTGTTGT
>NZ_DBNGVP010000032.1:0-3311 GCF_057119385.1 Archangium sp.
GACCGCGAGCGCCTCTTCCACTGGCAGGCCCTGCGCAAGGGCACGGTGCGCATCGCCGTCGGGGTGCGCTCGGCGGTGTTCGCTCCCGTGGAGAACCTCGGCCTCGTGGTGGTGGACGAGGAGCACGCGACAAAGCCGTGGAACAGTTCGAGTGGACGAAGGCGGGAAATTACGTGGTGAGGCCCGGCTTCGAGGGGGTAGTCGATGGGCTCGGGACGCTCCTCGCTTCGGACAGCTGGGAGGTAGAAGAGGCGACTCGGGTGTCCGGTTCGGGAGAGGCACTTGCCCGGGTGCGGACGCTGACTCCGGTTGTCGTCGCGCCGGGTGGCGATGCGGCCTTCTACGTCGTGAGCGAGCCGACGGCCCGTGCAGTGCCCGGGGCGTACACGCTCAAGCTGAGGGGCGGCGGCCGCGAGCTGGTGCTCGAGAACGTCACCTTCAAGTGAGGAAGCGGTAGGTTCTTCCCAGCAGGCGGCGCCGCCACCGCCTCGCGGGGAACTCCGTATCGCGGCTTCCCCCGGGAGCTTCGGTGTTGCCCGGGGTTGTGGCCGGAGGCGCGCTGCTCGTCCATCCACGCGGCGGGTGGGGTGAGAGGGTTCCGTCAAGGGGGGTGGTGTCGTTTCTCGGCCTCGCGCGAGCGCCTCCCCCCCCCTGTTTGGTTGGGTCTCCCGCATCCTATCCTTCAGGGTTGTTCCACCTGAGGGGAAGGCCAGCGCCATGGCGAATGAGTACCGAAGTCCTGGGGCGGGGGAGGGCGGCGGTACGCAGCTCGAGGCTCGAAGAGGGAGGACGGGGGCCCCGCAGCCCTGGGCACCCGCTGGAGCCTTGGGCCTCATCATCCTCTTCCTCTTCTCGGCGTGCGCGACGCAGGCGCCCATGGGTGGGCAGCTCGCCGGGGGAAGCCGCTGGCGGCCGACGACGACGAAGGAGGTCCGCTCAGCGCAGCGAAAGCTCGAGCCCGTGGTTGCCGTCTTTGCTGACAGTCCCACGGCGCACGGCAACACCCAGGTGGTGACCCTCACGGCGGCCGAGTACCAGCGCGCGGTGCAGTTGCTCGGCCACCGCTTCCGGGTAAAGGGCACGGCACAGGAGACGGCCCAGGTGCTCCTCCAAGCCATGCCGGAGGAGGAGCTGCTTGCCGAGGTGTACCGCGACAGGGTGCTCACGCTGGTGCCGCTCAACGACAAGGGCCCGCTCGTGCCCGAGGCCGAAGCGGCACTCAAGGAAAAGTACCTGCGCTGGTGCGAGCACCGGGGCGGGGGCGACTGCCTGGGCCTCTTCACGGACGGGCCCTATCTGCGCACCGACGACAGGCGCACCCTGGCGCTCGCCCTGGCCTTCGGCACGGTGCTCGACGAGACGCAGGCGGCCCTCGGGCGAGAGTTGAGCCCGAAGGCCATCCTCTCGTCGCTGGTTTGGGCTGCGGGGCTGTACCTGGCGCTCTGGCTACTACCCGAGCCGAGCACGAAGGCGGCTGCGGCCGCGCTGTCGGTCGTGCTGCTCGCTTGGCTGGGCGTGGACGCCATGTGGGGCCTTGTGGATGGCTGGGCGGCCATGGCTCAGCGCGCCCACGAGGCCACCACCTTCGAGGAGCTGCGCGATGCGGGCGAGTCCTTCGGGCAGGTGATTGGGACGGATGCGGCCCGGGCCCTTATTCTCGCGGTGGCCACGCTCAGCGGGCGGACGCTCGGCGAGGTGGCCGCGCACGTGCGTTCGCTGCCGAGGTTCAACCAGGTTCAGGCGCAGTGGGCGGCGCAGGGCATGGAGGGCTCGGTGGCGGTGGCGATGGAGGAGGCCGCTGCGGTGGAGGTGGTGGTGGAGGAGAGCCGCGCGCTCGTCGTCCTCACCTCCCCGCAGGCGCCGGTGGCCATCAACATCCTGGCCAAGAGCGGAAGCGCGGTAGCCGGTGGAGGGCACTCGGGCACCGTGGTCATCCAGCACCGCGGCGGCAACAAGCAGGTCGTCCTCGGCAATGGGGAGCGGTGGCACCTCGCACCCGGGAAGAGCATCCACGACATTCCAGCGCGCGACGCATTGGGTGACGAGCTGCAGGCGGCCGTGAAGGAGGTGGCGGCGATGTGGTCCCAGGCGGAGCTGTCAGTCGATGAGCTCGCGGCGATCAAAAGGTTGCGAGCAGCCGGCAAGGACTACCGCGCGAATCTACTGGAGCGCCAGGCGCGAGGGCGGTGGGTGGAGACGCAGATGAAGGACCGATTCCCAGGGCTGTCCTGGAACAGCCGAGGTGTCGATATTACGGGGCCGGGCGGACAGAGTTACCATTACGAGATCCTGTCTGGTACGGAGTCGAACTTCGCGCTGCATGGGCGGCGGATGGCGAGCACCTTCTTTCGCATGATCTTCTTCTGAGGTCCGCGTGACTCCCAACATCCACTACGAGAAGCGAGAGATTGCCGGCGCGCGGCTGGAGCTGAAAAGGGGGCCAATCTACTGGCTCGGCCCGGACCTCACGCTGCGCGACTGCACCGTCATTATCAGCGCGGCAGGGCGGTCGCTGGTGCCTATGTCGGGACAGTTCATCAACTGCACCATCCAGGCGAGGGGCGAGTTGAAGACCGTGCGCTGGGCGCCCATCAACTTCAAGGGGTGCCGGTTCACGGGCCGGTTTACTGGCAACGACTTCGGGTTCCGCGAGGACCTGGACGAGAGGGAGAAGCTGGGAGGCGTCGAAGACTGCGACTTCTCGGAGGCCCGGCTCAACGGGTGCCGGTTCCGCAATTGCGACATGAGGACCATTCGCCTGCCGCGATGGCCGTGCTTCACCTTTTTGGACCCACTCGGACACGCGGCGCAACTGCGCCGGCACGCTTGGCCCGGACTGGTCGGCAGAGCCACCGTCGAGGCTGTCTGCGAGTCGCCTGTCGGCACGGTCGCGGTAACCTGGCATGCGCCCACGGTGGCCGAGAAGATGGATACGACTGTCGAGGACCTGCTCGCGGCGTTGGAGACGGCTCCGGGGATTTTGATGTGAGGGTGAGCTACTCGGCCACTGCATTCTGGCGCCCGCGCACGGTTGCGCGCCTTCGTCAGCGGCCATGCGCGCCGCCCTGCGTGCGCTCCAGTCCGGAATGGAGCACGCCGAGAACCCCTGGCTCGGCTGAGGTGAACCCCGTCCCCACTGGGGGTGTGGCCTTCTGTGTCCACGGATGTGTCCGCGGTGAACACCCCGGCCAGAAACTACCGGTGTCAGGGAGCGCCGCTACAGTGGTTCACAGGTCGCCGTGAGCCCCTCGAACCTCGCCTCCGTCGCAGTCGGCCGTCCCGTGCGGGGCGAGTTCACCTATGTCGTCCCC
>NZ_DBNGVP010000033.1:0-88067 GCF_057119385.1 Archangium sp.
GCTTCCGGCTGGCGGCCTCCTTTGCCGGGCGGGGTTTGAACCCGCAGGGTCCCTTCGTGAAGTTTCCGCTCCTACATCGCTTCCTCCTCACCCAGGCTTCGCCTGGCGCACTCCAACTGTTGGACAAGTTCGTGAAGACCGCGCCCGGCTGGGACCTCCTCCGAGGGCCCGGCTCAGCGGCCGGCCGTGGCCGCCCCGGGTGCCAGGACGATCTCGATGCGCCGGTTGAGGCTGCGGTTCTCCGGCGAGTCGTTGGGCGCGATGGGCTGGTACGGGCCATAGCCCGCCGCCGACAGCACCGTGGGGTCCACCCCCGCGTCCTGCAGCGAGCGCACCACCGCCATCGACCGCGCCAGGCTCAGCTCCCAGTTCGACGGGAACGGCCCCTTCGGGTCCGTGGGCACGTCGTCCGTGTGCCCCTCCACCCGGATGATCTTCCCCTGCACCCCCTTCAGCGCCTCGGCGATCTTCGCCAGCGCATCCTGGCCCTCCTTGCCCACCCGCGCCGAGCCCGAGGCGAACAAGATCTTGTCCTTCAGGTTCACCGTCATCCGGCCCTTCAGCTCCGACAGCTCGATCTTCCCCTCGGAGATCTCCTTCTCCAGGCTCTTGGCCAGGCTCTCGTACTCGGCGCTCCGCTTCTCCAGCGCCTCCTTCGCCTCCGCCAGCTTGCGCCGGGAGCTGGCCAGCTCCTCGTTGAGCGCGGTGAGCTCGGCGTTCTTCTGCTCCAGTGCCCGGCGCTCGGCCGCGCCCGCCGTCAACCGCGCCTCCGCCGTGTTCAGCCGCGTGCTCAGCGCCGCCTGGTCCTGCTCCAGCCCCGCCACCTTCTCCTCCAACCCCTTCACCTGCTCCTCCAGCTGGCGCACCTTCGCGTCCGCCGCCGCCCGGGCCCCCTTCTCCTCCTGCAACTGCTCGTCGAGCGTCTGCGCCCTCTGCATCGCCGCGTCGTACTTGCCCTGCGGCACGCACCCCGTGGCGAGCACGAAGGCGCACAGTGGTGCCAGCAGCTTCTTCCCCATGTCCCGTCCTCCTGGAATATAGTTTGAGCAGCAATCATACCCCTCCACGGGCGCCTGGCGAGCGGGAAGCGCCCGCTCCCCCGCCGCTGGACGTGGGCCTCGCGCTTCGCTCTTCTCCCCGCCATGAGCCATCCGCGCGGCCTCCACCGCCGCTCCTTCCTCAAGGCGAGCACGGCCCTCGCGCTGCCCTTCGTGCTGGGCCGCTGCACTCTTCCCGAGAACGGCAGAGGCCTGCTGCCGGACCCCGACGGCGTGTTGGAGCTGCCCGAGGGCTTCCGCTACCGCATCCTCGAGCGCCGGGGAGAGCGGATGAGCGATGGCTACCGCGTCCCGGGACAGCCCGACGGCATGGGCTGCTTCGCCGGGCCCGAGGGCGGCAACACCCTCGTGCTGATGCGCAACCACGAGCTCGAGGCGGGCCAGGAGAACATGGGCCCGTACTTCCCCGGGCAGCCGGTGCCACCCCAGGCGTACCGGCCCCAGGGCGGCAACCCCGGCGGTGTGACGCGCGTGGTGGTGGACGCCAACACCTTCACCCGCGTCTCCAGCAACCTCGTGCTCACGGGCTCCGCGCGCAACTGCGCCGGTGGCGCCTCACCGTGGGGCTGGCTCACCTGCGAGGAGACCGTCAAGGAGGGCCACGGCTCCGTCTTCCTCTGTGACCCGGCGGCCAGCGAGGTGCGGGACGCGGTGCCCATTCCCGCGCTCGGCAAGATGAACCACGAGGCGGCCGTGGTGGACCCCACCACCTTCGTCACGTACCTCACCGAGGACCGGGGTGACAGCTGCCTCTACCGCTTCGTCCCGGAGCGCCCGGGCGAGCGGCTCGGGCCGGAGTCGCGGGGCCGGTTGCAGGCCCTGCGCGTGGAGGCTGAGCCCGGACGGGACATGAACGCGCGCGTCCGGCCGGGCGACACCTTCCAGGTGGACTGGGTGGACATGCCCCGCCCGGATGCCCAGGACGACTCCCTGCGCGCACAGGGTGCCGGCCGCGGGGCCGCCCTCTTCCGCCGGGGCGAGGGCATCTTCTTCCACGAGGGCGCCCTCTACTTCTGCGCCACCACGGGCGGCCCCGAGTCCGGCGGGCAGCTCTGGCGCTACACGGCCTCGGGGCCGCAGGGCGGTACGCTGCGGCTGCTGGCCCAGGCGGAGGATCGGGGCCTGCTCGACATGCCGGACAACATCTGCGTGGCTCCCTGGGGCGACGTGGTGATGGCCGAGGACGGAGACGACCCGCGCAGGCCCGACGAGCACCTGCGCATCCTCACGCCCTCCGGAGAGGTGAGGAACCTCGCGCGCAACGCGCTCTCCCAGGGCGAGTTCGCCGGGGTGTGCTTCTCTCCGGATGGGCGCGCGCTCTTCGCCAACATGCAGAGCGACGGCCTCACCCTGGTCATCACCGGCCCCTTCCAGCGGTACACCGGCACGGGGCTCTGAGTCCCTTCAGGAAGTCACGTCGACTTCCCGGGTTGGAGAACAGGGACAGACACCCTCACCCCGACCCTCTCCCGGGGGGAGAGGGGATATATCCCTTCACTTGTGGTCGCGTGAGCCGCCCACCCGGCCGGCGTCGAGCACGGCCCGGGAGAGATCGTCCATCACCCGCAGCAGCTCCTGCCGGACCTCGTCGGAGGAGCTGCGCAGCTGCGTGGTGAGGATGTGCAGCGCGTCTCCGGGGGCGGAGGCCTCATGCAACATGCGGGCGGCCGTGCGCGTGGCGGTGAGCGGACCTTCCACGTCCTCCGCCACGAGCCGGCGCAGCCGCTCCAGGACGGTGTTGGTGGCGCTGGCGGCGGGCGCCGGAGCCGGAACGTGGGCGGGCTCCGCGCCCACCGTCACCGGGCACACCCGGTTCCGGCCCTGGCGCTTGGCGTTGTAGAGCGCCGCGTCGGTGAGCTCGATGAGCTCGGACATGGAGGTGGCGTGCGCGGGGTAGCAACCCACTCCGGCGCTGATGGTGAGCGCGCGGCTGCCGCCCCGGGCGCCGTGCACCGTGGCCCCGTCCACCGCGGCCCGGAAGCGCTCGGCGGCGATCAACCCGTGCTCCAGGTCCGTCTCGGGGAGGATCATCGCGAACTCCTCGCCTCCGTGCCGGGCCACCACGTCCGTCGAGCGCGCCGTCTGCCGCAGCCGCAGGGACACCTCGCGCAACGCCTGATCCCCGGCGGTGTGGCCGAGGTTGTCGTTGACCTGCTTGAAGTGGTCCAGGTCCAGCAGCACCAGCGTCATCGGGTGCTTGTAGCGCTGGGCACGGCGGAACTCGACGCCCAGGGCCTCGTGGAAGTAGGCGCGGTTGTACAGCCCGGTGAGCGGATCCGTCACCGCCACCAGCATGGCGCGGTCACGCGAGGTGCGCAGCTGGCGCTGGCGGCGCTGGCGGCGCAGGGCACTGGCCAGACGCGCGGCCAGCTCGGCCATGGGCGTCTGCAGGGTGAGGTAGTCGTCCGCGCCCGCGTCGAACGCCAGCACGCGCCGCGAGGTGGACTCCACCTCGTCCACCACCAGCAGGGCGGGCGCCTCCTCGTCGAAGCCGAAACGCTTGAGCAGCGGCTGCTCCCCCTCGAGCGCCACCGGGTAGCTGACGATGAGCAGATCCGCGTCCGACGTGCCCAGCCGCTGCGAGGGCGCGCGCTGGGTGAGCTGGAACTCGCCGCCCACGGGCGTGCCGCGCAGGGCCCGGGCGAGCCGCTCGCTCACCACGGGCATGTGGTGGACGATCTCCACCCGCGCCTGGGGAGGGGTGGGCGCGTCCGGCTCGCGCATGACGCGGGCCATGGCCTCGTGCTGCGCCTGCAGCTGGGCGCGCATCTTCCCCAGCGAGATGAACGAGCGCACCCGCGCCAGCATCTCCGCGTCCGGCGCCGTCTTCGTGAAGAAGTCGTCGGCGCCCGCCACCAGGCCATTCACCCGGTCATCGGTGGAGTCCAGCGAGGTGAGCAGGAGGATGGGCGTGTTGCTGGTGCGCGAGTGGCTGCGCAGACGGCGCGTCAGCTCGTGGCCATT
The DNA here is from genome assembly GCF_057119385.1 of Archangium sp. Taxonomy (NCBI): domain Bacteria; kingdom Pseudomonadati; phylum Myxococcota; class Myxococcia; order Myxococcales; family Archangiaceae; genus Archangium; species Archangium sp. Next base: position 4,023 of record NZ_DBNGVP010000033.1, read on the forward strand.
CATCTCCGGCATCATCACGTCGAGGATGAGGAGATCGAACGGCTGGGGGCCCTCGGTCGCGAGCCCGAGGGACTCGCGAGGCGAGGTGGTCATCACCACGTCCAGCCCGCTCTCCATCAACCGGGAGCCGATGGCTTCGAGTGCGATGGGGCTGTCATCCACCAGGAGGATGCGGCCCGTGGTTCCGAGGGAATTGAGCGCTGCCATGGGATCCGATCTGTCTGCCGACCTTCAGGCTATCAGGTGGAAGGGAGGGAGGGAGGGAGGGGGGCGGGAATTGCTCCCTCCCGGACACCCTCCCCTGCCTGCTGGGGAAGCCCCCCTCACCAGGTGATGACGTAGGTGCAGCGATCGCCCCGCCACTTGCGGCACGGCTTCGTCTCGTCATGCACCACGCGTGCACTCGACTCGTAGCGCTGGGCCATGCCCGTGAGCACGCCGTGGTCGAACGCGCAGGGGTACGGCGTCTCGCACAGGCTGATGATCTTCCGCTGCCGCGGCACCGGCTCGTAGCCGTAGTGGCCGATCCCCTCTTCCATCCGCCCGGTCTCCAGGTCGAGCATGGGCCGGCCATTCTTGCGGTGGTTCAGGTGGTACGACACGTCCACCGTCTTGAGGGCGCTGTGGATGTCGCGGATGCTCTCCGGCAACCGCACGCTGCGGGGAATCGCCATGCCGATCTGCATCAGCAGCCCGTCCCCCACCTGCTTGCCGATCTGCTGCAAGCACAGCAACCAGGAGCGCTGCGGGTACCAGCCCTCCAGCTCCAGGTGTGCCAGGCCCTGGGCAGTGGGCGTGCCAATGCCCTCGTCCAGCAGGTAGGCGCTCCCCAGCACCGCGAAGTGGCTGAAGCCATCCACGACCGCTTTCACCGCATGTCCCTTGACCTCGATGCCCTCTTCGAAAGGGACGAATTGCATGTCGCGGCCCCTCCCCGTGGCCCTACCTTTCAGGACTGTAACACCCAACGCCGGAAAGCAGACAAGTCCGGCCTTCTTCCCTCTGCACGTGACCGGGTACGTCTTGACACGTGACCGGGTACACGTTGACCCCTCAATAGGGCTTCTCAATAGGGGTTTCCCGCTACCGCCGCGCCGCAGAAGTGGGTGATGGCGCGGGTCAGGTACGCCTCGCAACGGATCAGATCCTCCAGGGGGACGTACTCGCCCGTCTGGTGCGCCACGCGGATGTCCCCCGGGCCGAACACCACGGCCTGCGCGCCCAGCTCCGTGAGCTGCGGGGCCTCGGTGCCAAAGGGCACCGTGATGGGCGCGTTGCCGGACAGCTCCGCCAGCACCCGCACCACCTCCGCGTCCGCCCGCGTGTCCACCGCCGGCTCCGCCCGCAGCAGCTGGATGCGCGCCTCGTAGCCGGGCTCGTCGCGCACCAGCTCGTGCCGGATGGACTCCAGCAGCTCCAACACCCGCTCCTTCGGCTGGCGGGGAATGGGGCGCCACTCCACCGTGAAGCGGCACGCCCCGGAGATGACGTTGGGCGCCTTGCCCCCGCTGATGAGGCCCACGTTCACCGTGGTGAAGGGAGGCTCGAAGGACTCGTCCCGCTCCTCGCGCAGCCGCGTGCGCGCCAGCGTCTCCAGCTTCTGCAGGAAGCGCCCCGCGCGGAAGATGGCGGACGCGCCCTCGTCCGGGTACGCGCTGTGCCCCTCGCGCCCCCGCACCTCCACCTCCGCCAGGCAGTACCCCTTGTGCGCCCGCACCGGCACCAGCCTCGTGGGCTCGCCCACGATGGCGTGCCTCGCCCGCCCCTTGCCCAGCGCCACCAGGTGCTTGGCTCCCTCGCAGCCCAGCTCCTCGTCCGCCGTCAGCAGCACCATCAACGGCGCCTTCAGCTTCCCCGTGAAGTGCGTGGCCGCGTACAGCGCGCAGGCGATGAAGCCCTTCGTGTCACACGATCCCCGGCCGTACAGCTTCCCGTCCCGCTCCGTCAGCCGCAGCGCGTCCGTCCACGCCGCGTCGTACGGCACGCAGTCCGTGTGCCCCACCAGCGCCAGCCCCGCGCGCTCCTCGCCGCCTCCGCCCTTCACGGCCACGAGGTTCACCTTCTCCACCCCCGCCCCGTCCCGGTACGTGACGCGCTCCACCTGGAAGCCCGCGGCCTCCAGCCGTGCCCCCGCCAGGTCCACCAGCGGCGCATTGGGGCGCGTGGACGTCGTGTCCAGCGCCACCAGCTCCCTCAACGTCTCGCGCAGCTCGGGCAGGGTGTCACTCACGGTGGGGCCTCCGGGGCTCGGGATTCCGCGCTCCGCGCGGGGTGGGCACCGGAATGTAGACCCTCACCCTGGCCCTCTCCCAGGGGGAGCGGGGATTTCTCCTAGGCCTGCACCTCGGCGCCTTCGTCGGCCACCACCCAGGGGCGTTGGCGCACCGCGTCCTTCACCCACGTGATGTGCCGCTCCTCGTCCCGCCGGTTCTTCTCGATGAGCGAGCGCACCGCGGGGCTCCACTCGAAGTTCAGCGCCAGCTCGTAGGCCCGGTTGGTGAACTCCTCGTTGCCGAGCATCGCCACCAGCGCCGCCTCCGTCCCCATCATGCTCGTCATCGCCGTCAGGCCCTTCATCGCCGCGCCCTTCAGGTCCGGCCGCAACTCCACCGGCTCGCCCCCGAACTGGCGGATGAACGCGTTGAGGTCCTGCACATGCCGCACGTGGTCCACCCGGAAGTCGTTCAGCCGCTCGCGCACCAACGGCTCCTTCACCCGCGCGATCGCCGCGTCGTACGCCCCCACCGCGTCCACATCCATCTGCGCCAGGCTCCGCAGCTTCTCCACCTCGGACTTGCGACCCATGTCTCCTCCCCGCCCCCTCGCCTCAGAGTCCCCGGCAATCTGATCGGACCCGCCCGCACGGCCAACCCCACCGCCCCGGCGCCCGCCCGGACAGCAGGCGGGGAGGCTCACCCGCTCCGCGTCCTCCCCCGTGCGCACCTTTGCCCCACACCTCTCTCCCAGTGGAGGCACTGGAACATGAAGAACGAAGACGCGGTCACCACCCATGTCGAGATGCAGACGCGGCGCATTCCCTCCATCGGCTTCCTCGGCGTCGCCATCGGGTGCATGGCCGCCAGCGCCCTCCTGATGATCAGCGGGCGCAAGACGTGGGCGAACTTCGTCGGCCAGTGGGCCCCCACCATCCTCATCCTCGGGACCTACAACAAGATCGCCAAGACGTTCTCCGCGCCCCTCGACGAGGAGCAGCGCGTCCAGCACGGCGGCCACCCCTCCCTGCTGAAGTCGCCCGAGGAGCTCACCCGCCAGATGTCTCCGCAGCCGGTGAGCTGAACCCGGTGGCCCCCTGCCCCTCCCCCGGGAGGCGCCTGGGGGCCCTCACGCCCTCGCGGGGCGCATGCCCGTGGGCGCCGGGCCGGGCTGGGACTTGCGCCGCTCCGCGCGCCGGTGCTTCAGCACGATGGCGAGCCCCAGCAGAGCACTGAGCAACATCAGCGCGTTGGTCACCACGAAGACCCAGTTGTCCACCAGCACACTGTAGAGGGTGAAGCCCGTGGAGGCGGTGAGCTGCCCCACGAAGAGCCACCTGGACACGCCCTGGCTGCTGCCCGAGCGCCACTGTTTGTAGACCTGCTGGGCGATGGTCAGCACGAGCACGAACGAGCTGAACCAGCCGATGGCTTCGCTCCCCATGTTCTCAACGATGCGCACGCCCACGGCCGCGCGAGGCCCTTCCGCCTGGAGGGCGGGCGTCCAGTCACGGGCAGGGAATGCGGAATACGCGGCAACCACGCCGGAGCGGACACACCCTCCCCTGCGAAGCATCCACATCCAGCCCTGAGGTGCGTCCCATGAAGATTCGCGACGTGATGACTCCGGACGCCGTCGCCGCCCACCCGGAGACGACGTTGATGGCCGCCGCCGAGATGATGCGCCTGCTCAACGTGGGCTCCCTGCCCGTCGTGGAGGGCGAGCGCGTCGTGGGCATCCTCACCGACCGGGACATCGTCGTGCGAGGACTGGCCCTGGGCTTCAACCCGCGCACGGCCTCCGTCGCCGACGTGATGACGCGCAACGTGCAGACGTGCTCCGTGGACGAGGACGTGGAGGACGTCGCCCACCAGATGAGGGAGCTCCAGGTGCGCCGCCTGCTCGTCGTGGACGAGCGCGAGCGGCTCATCGGCATCGTCTCCCTGGGGGACCTGGCCATGGAGATGGAGGACCAGCGGCTCGCCGGCCGCGTGCTCGAAGGCATCTCCGAGCCCTCCTCCTCCATGACGCACTGAGGGCCCCGCTCAGAAGCCGAGCGGCACCAGGAAGGCCGTGCCGTTCTGCGTGCCGGTGCGGTAGCTCAGCGGCGCGCCGACGACGAGCGTGGGCGGAGAGCTGCCACTCCCCGCCAGCAGCGCCAGGTCGGTGCCGAAGCCCGAGCGCTCCGCCACGTCTCCCGTCAGCGTCAGCATGGGCGTGAGCGCGCCGGCCAGGTTCGGCCCGCCCGCGTACACGAACACCGCGCCGCCACCATCCGAGGCCACCGACGCGCCCGGTGCGCTCACCACCAGCTCCGGCGCGCCGTCACCCGTCAGGTCCACCCCGCCGGCCAGCGCCGAGCCGAAGCCCACCGCCCGCGTGCGGTGCACCACGATCTGCGGCTGCACGGCGGCCTCCATCGCGCCCACCACGTCCTTGCCGGACGTGCCCAGCCAGGCGTCCTTCAGCTTCTCCGTGTCGAAGAGCATCACCGCCGGCTGCGTCACGCCGTTGTAGGGCACGTTCGTCGCGCTCACCGCGAGGTAGTCCGCGCCCGTCTTGCCCAGCACGCGGCCCACGCGGGCGATGGACAGGCCCAGGCCCAGGTAGTTCATCCCCACTTCCGGGTCCGCCGCCAGCCGCACCAGCTTCGCCGTGGTGCGTCCACCGCACCGGGCGCCGCCCTTGTCGAAGCCGAACAGCACCGCCACGCCCGAGCGCGTGCTGCCATCCGAGTAGCGCCACGCCACCTCGTGGCAGCCATCCCCGTTCAGGTCCCCCAGCGCCACGGGCACCGAGGTCGTCTGCGCGAAGAAGGGCGAGGAGTAGACGGGATCGCACCCCATGGTCCGCCTGGCCAGCGAGGCGTCATCCGGCGCACGTCCCAGGAAGAGCTCGAAGCCGTTGTTGCGCAGCGCGCCGATGTCCTGCAGACCGTCGCCGTTGAGGTCGAAGCCGCCCACCACCCCGCGCCCGATGCCGCCGCGCGAGCAGGTGCCACTGCAGTTCTCCGTGATGTTGCCGATGGCCCACAGCCGGTACGCGGCCTTGTAGGTGCCATCCGCCTGGGCCAGCGACACCAGCACGCCGCCCGCCTGCAGGTCGGTGGAGCCCGTGGGCAGACACTCGGTCCGCACCGTCTGGTACGCGTTGCCCAGCTCCGTGGCGCTCGAGGCCGTCCTGGGCACGGTGAAGGACGGCGCGCCCAGCACCAGGTCCGCCCGCCCATCCCCGTTGAAGTCCGTGAAGGCCACGTCCGTGCCCACGTTGCGCCCGTTGTACAGCGGCGAGTTCGTCCCCTCGGCCACCAGCGTGCCCGCGCCACCGGCCGCGCCATACGTCCACGCCCGGCCCGCCGACAGGTCGTTACCGTCGGCGTTGATGCCCGGGCCATGGAAGCCCGGCGAGCCCACCAGCGCCACCACGGCCCCGGACGCGTCGCGCGACACCGCTACCGCCTCGCCGAAGCGCTCCACGCTCGGCTTCGCCGGCACCAGGTAGCTCGTGCGCGCCCACTCCGCGAACGAGGCACCCGCCTTCACGAAACCATCCACCCGTCCGGTGAAGGCGCGCCCGTCCGGCGCGGAGGCCCGGCCCGCGAACACCACCAGCCCCGGGTTGCCCGGCAGCGCCCACGGCGCGATGCCCACGCCGAAGGCGTCCGACTTCGCCACGCCCGGCAGGAAGGTGACGGGCTTGTTGAGGGCGGTGCCCCGGGCCAGGTCCTTCAGCGGGTACACCAGCACCTTGCCGCCATAGCGCAGCGAGGTGGTGCCCGAGCCGACGGTCGCGTAGGGCGCGCCCAGCAGCAGCTCCACGCCGGGCGTGCCGTCCACGTCCGCCAGGGCCCAGCCGCGCCCCGCCACGATGGAGCTCGCGTCTCCGTAGAACCGCGCATACGCGTTGGCGAGCAACTGCTGCGGCGGCGTGGCCGAGGGCTCGCCCGTGGGCGCGTACGTGCTCACGTCGAAGAGCAGCGCCCCGCCCGCGTCCGTCATCGCCGCCAGGCCGCCGGTGCTCCGGAGGTCCGGCGAGTCCGCGCGGTCCAGCAGCACCACCAGCAGCGGCGGCCGCGACCCCTCGGCCGGGAGGGTGCCCAGCCGCCAGGAGCCCTCGTTGCCGTCCGCGGTGTTCGTGGGCAGCACGAAGACGTCCGGCGAGGCGCGGAAGCGATTGCCCTCGGCGCGCGCGAAGAACACGGACACCGCGGGCTGGATGACACCCAGCGAGGTGTTGTCCGCCCGGTAGCGCGACGTCTTGCCCAGGGCCGCGATGTCCGCCCGTCCGTCCCCGTTGAGGTCCGCCACCACCACCGCCTGGCCCAGGTTCGTCCGGGAGCGCTGCTCCACGGCGCCGCTCACGCTCTGGTCGCTGCCGCCCAGACGGAGGGTGGGCAGGTCCGGCACGGGCTGGCCCGGGGTGAGCTGGAAGATGTCCACCACGCCGCGGTTGGTGAGGCTGCCGCTGGACGCCAGGTCACCGTTGGGCGAGCCTGCCAGCAGGTCCAGGTCCCCGTCTCCGTCCACGTCCTCAAGCGCCAGGCCCGTGCCGAAGGCGGCCCGGCCCACTCCGGCGAGGGGCGGGCGGATGCGCTCCGGCCCGCTGGTGCCGAAGCGGTACAGGTACACCGCGCCCGAGCCGTCGATGGTGACGTCCGCGCCCGGCGAGGACACCACCAGCTCCGCCCTCCCGTCCTTGTCGATGTCTCCCGCGGCCAGTCCGTCGCCGAACCGGGCCGTGTCCGTCTCGCCGGTGAGCACCCACGTGGGCTGCGCGGGCAGGCCCGACGTGCTCCCCTTGAAGATGAGCACCGCGCCCCCCTGGGGCCGGGCCAAATCACTCTCCGGCCGGCCCACCGCCACGTCCGGCACCCCATCCCCGTCGAAGTCCGCCGTCACCACCGCGGCCGTGTCGGTGATCTGCCCGTGCGGCAGCGTGTCACGCGTCAGCTCGTCCAGCACGCGCACCGACACCGAGGCCTTCTGGCCCGTGAAGGGATCCGCCGCCTCCAGCACCGCCGCGCCCTTCGCACCCGGCTCGGCCAGGAAGCGGCCAGCCGCCACGGAGCCCGGGCCGGACACCTTCGTCCAGATGACGCGGTCACTGCCGCCCACCGTCGCCAGATCCACCGAGGAGCCCGCGGGCACCGCCAGCAGCGCCGGCTCTCCGCGCAGCACCGCGTCCGTGCGGACCTCGAATTGGAGCAGGGCCTCGTCGCCCGTGCGGCTGTCACGCACGCGCACCAGGTCCACACCCGTGCCCGTGCCCGCCGTGTACAGGCCCGAGGGCGTCACCGTGCTGTTCGCGTCGCTCCTGTCCAACGAGAAGACGGGCTCACCCATCTGCCCCGTCACCTGCACCTGGAAGGACGTGCCCGGCTTCAGCATGGCCCGCGCGGGCGCCACGTCGAAGGCCGCCACCACCTCCACCTGCGCGCTCGCGTCTCCGGGGCAGCGCAGGTCCTCCACCACCAGCGTGTCCTTGGAGGGAGTGAGCCCGGCGATGAAGCGCGAGCCGCGCATCTCTCCCGAGGAGCCTCCGGGCTCGACGAGGTAGCGGTAGTGGCCGCTGCCGCCCGTGGCCGTGAGCGTGACGGGGTCATTCACCCGCGTGCGGGTGGGGCTCGCGGAGAGGGCCAGGGGCGGCAGGCCCGCGCAGGGATCCACCGCCGGAGGGGGCTCGGGAGGCGGCTCCTCCGGGATGCAGCCAGCCGACAACAGGGCGAGCACGAGCGACGCGCGGGTGACTCGAATCATGATGAGAGCGCCTCAGGGGTTCGCGCCGGTGGCCGCCCAGCGCTGGATGAGGGAGATGAGCTGCGGATCCAACGGGCCATCCGCGGGCATGCGCTGATCCTTCACGGCCGCGATGATGAGCTCCGCGTTGTCCTTCCACAGCGTGTACGTGGACAGGGGCCGGGCCGGGCCCGTGTCGTGGCACTTCGCGCACCGCGCCACATGGATGGGACGGATGTCCTTGTCCCAGCCGAGCGCCACGGAGGTGAGGGGCTGGTAGTCGAAGCTCACCGAGCGCCGGGCCTCGGTACCATCCGCGTAGCGCGCCACGGCGCTGAGGGTGTGCGGCCCGGGCTCCAGGCCCACGAAGGAGTAGGCCTTGGGCGTGCCGTCCGCCTCCGTGCCACCGAGGCTGTAGGTGGGGCCACGCACCGGCACCTCCACGCCCGCCACCTCGTAGGTGAAGCTGAGCGGCGCCACGCCCGGCACCAGCCGCGCGCGCACCACCAGCGAGTCCTCCACCACCTGCGTGCCCTCGAGCAGTCCGAGCACCCGCGGCACCGGGCCGTTGGTGAGCGCCACCGTCTCGGCGCCGAGCTGCACCCAGGCACACCCGCTCTCGTCGGCCGACAGGAAGCGGAACTCGCGCGTGTCCACGCCCGAGGCCTCGCCCCACGTGCCCGCCTCGGCGTCATGGACGAGCAGCTTGCCGTCCATGTTCACCCAGACGAAGCGCCCCGCGGCCAGCACCTGCTCCGGCTTGCGCGCGAGCGCCACCTGCCGCCACCCGTCCGCCGCGAGCCGCAGCAGCCGCGACGACGTCAGCACCCACGCCTCGCCCTTGCCCTTCTCCGAGGCGCCCAGCCCCGCCAGCCCCACCACGCGCTCGCCCTCCTGCAGCGGCAGCGAGGTGACGGGACGCACCTGCCACGTGCCCGGGGCCGTGCGCACGGCGACGCTCAGCGTCTCCTGGCGGAGGAACCACAGGCCCTGTGCCCCATCCTCGGCGGGCGCCGAGGCCAGCGCGGTGATGCCCTCCAGCGCCTGGCCATTCACCTTGAGCGCGGACAGCGCGCCGTCCTGCAGCCGGTACAGGCCCGAGGAATGTCCAAGCCACACCGCCCCATCCGGCGTCGCCGCCGTGGCCACCAGCCCCGTGCCTGGCACCTCGCGCCAGGGCGGGGCGATGAGCCAGCCGGACTGCGCCAGGAAGAGGCCGTTGTCCGCCTCCACCAGCGCCGAGCCCGCTCCCAACCGGAAGACGGCGCGGGCGCGGCCCGGCGTCACCGTGTTGCCCGGGTGGCTCTCCAGCGCCGCCCTCGTCCCGTCCAGCCGCAGGCGGATGACGCGTCCATCCGCCGTCGCGAAGATGCCGCCGCCCGTCTGGTCCGCGAAGCCGATCGCCGGGGCGATGGCCACGTCCGTCCGCACCTGCACCGGCGCGAAGGGCTGGGGACTCGGGTGGTCCCGCGGGAGGGAGGGCGTGGGCTCGCAGCCGGACAGCAGGGCCGCGAGCATCAGGGGGCCGATACGGTACGAAGCTCGGTTCATCATCACGTCGCCAGCAGCGGCTTGAGGGGTTCCACGCGCGTGATGCTGTAGTCCAGACCAGCGGACGCCAGCACCGTCGCGATGATGTGCTCGGGGAGGATGTTCTCTCCGTTGTTCGGGTCCCTGGCGCCCGTCTTCAGGTCCACCAGGCCCGCCGCCATGGCGATGTCACCGCTGTGGCCGAACACCCTGTTGTGCTTCACGCCAGCGCCCATCAGCAGGCAGCTGTTCGTCAGGTGGTGGTCCCGGCCGTTGGTGGCGTTGATGAGCGGAGTGCGGGCGAACTCGGAGAACACCAGGAGGGTGGTGTGGTCCATGAAGTTGCCGCCGGACGGGTGCGCGGTGCGCTCCAGGTCATCCACCAGCAGCGACAGCGCGTTGAAGCCCGTGCGCAGGTTCGTCAGGTGCGTCGTCTGCGTGCCGAAGTGGGTGTCCAGGCCGCCCACCAGGTTGATGGACACGCACTGGCTGATGCCCAGCTTCAGCGCCGTGGCCACCAGCGCCGCGCGTCCCGCCGCGCTGTCGTACGGCCCCGCGTCCGGCAGCCCGTAGAAGGCACGGACCGCGTCGTTCTTGGGCTTCAGCGCGAAGTTGAAGGCCTCGTTGAGCCCGCCCGACAGCACCTGCTGCACCTGCTCGCGGCTCGTGTGGTAGGTGTTCCCCACCCCGCCCGCGCCCAGGGCCGCCTCCTCACACGTGACGGGCTCGCCGCCCAGGGCCAGCAGCTCGGTCTCGATCTGGCTGTCCAGCCGCTTCGTGCTCGGCGACAGCGTGTCCACCAGGTCCTTCGAGCGGCTCACCCGCAGCGCGTTGGCGCTGCCGGCGTAGCGGTCGTTGTACGACTCGACGCCGTACGCGATGGACGGAATGGGGACGGAGGGCACCATCTGCCCGACGATCTCCGTCGCCGTGGACGAGCCACGCGCCGCGGAGCCGATGGGGCGCTTGCCGGTGATGAAATAGCGCATGCCCTCTTCATGCGCGAGCGTGGTCATGTTGATGCCACGCACCACCGCCATGCGGTCATAGTGCTTGGCCAGGTTGGCCACGCCCGGACCGAAGGTGATGTTGGAGCCGGCGGGCGTGATGGGGAACGGGGCCGTCCCATCGGTGAAGAGGTTGTAGCCCGGGAGGATGCGCGTCTCCGCCACGCGCTCGGGCGTGAAGACGTCCGGGTCCCTCGGATCGAAGGCGAGGAGCTGGTCCCACCCGCCCGAGAAGTAGACGAAGACGAAGCAGCGGTCCGCGGGCTTGAGCGAGGCGGCCTGCGCGAAGGTGCGGAAGGGCATGCCGCCCAGGAGGCTGGCGCCCAGGAAGCCGGCGCCGGCCTTCAGCAGGGTGCGGCGCGAGGTAGGAGTCGGTTCGTTCTTCTTCATGGTGACATCTCCCCGGAGCCGTCAGTAGGTGAGGAAGCGCGAGTCCGTCATCAACGCGATGCACACCGCGGCCAGCGCCTGGTCACGGCCGTTGGTGATGGCCTCGGCGCGCGCCGCCGCCTTGGTGAAGAAGGCAGCCCAGCGCGTCAGCTCGTCGCCCTGCAGCGGCGAGCCCCAGAAGCGGATGGACAGGTACACGAGCAGCTCGCGCACCTGGGCGTCGGAGAGCTTGCGCAAGTCCGTGAGCGGGCCGGGAATGGTGCGGCTGAGCACGCGCGCCTCGGGGGACGCCAGGCTCTTCTCGGCGGCCGCCTGGGCCATGCACACCTCGCGCGCCCCGTCCTCGAGGAACTTGGCGAAGACGAGGTTGGGCTCGGTGCTCTCCTGGTTGACGAGCGCGTAGTCGGCGCGGCCCAGGGTGGTGGCCAGGCCGCCCTCGAGGCTCGTCCACGGGCGGCCCACGGCCACCTCGATGGAGCGGGCGAGCTGGTTCACGTTGAGCCGGCGCGGCGAGCGGCCCACGCGGCCCTCCTGCAGCTCGGGGTCCGGCAGCGGCGTGCCCATGTCCCCGTGCGGGTTGCCCACGGGCTCGAGCTGGCCGTCCACCGGGGGCGGAGCGGCGGGAGTCTTCTCACACCCGGTGGCGCCGAGCGCGAGCAGTGCGAAGAGGAGCAGGCGGCGCATCAGTCGATCCTCCGGTAGGCATCGGACATCACCACGCGCTCGATGAGCGCCTTGAAGCGGTGGCCGTCCCGCGCGAAGTCATCCGCGAGCGGCTGGAGATACATGCGCTGCTCCTCCGCCGACATGGGGCGGCCGAGGAACTCCTGCCAGACGCGGCGCACCGCGCAGCGCTCCAGGTCTCCCGTCTGCAGCATGCGCTGCGCCAGCAGGGCCGGGCCGCTCTCGATGTTCTTCTCCTCGTCCGCGGTGCGGTAGAGGTACGTCTTGAGCAGACCGAGCGAGTTGGCGCCATCGCCGTCGTAGGCCTGCATCACGTACTGGCCGCACTCGCCGCCACACGAGGTGTTGCCCGAGAGCGCGCAGTCGCGGCACTTGGGGTCATAGCGGGGGAACTGCTCCGGGTGGAGGAAGAGGGCGGCGCGCTCGGCGTAGCGGCCCCAGTGGGCGCCGGTGGGCTCGATGGTGGCGTGGCAGTAGTTGCAGCCACAGCGCCTGGCCAGGTTGTTCTCCCGGTTGCACGCGTCCTCGGCGGCGGGCTGGCGGGCGTTGTCCGGCGGCGCGAAGGACTTGCACAGGAAGGCCGCGTAGAATTGGTTGACGCGCGCGCGCTGGGTGGGGAAGCGGTAGAGGAACGAGGGCGTGGTGAGCACACCCGCGTGCTCGGCGTCACGCACGTACTCCTTCCAGGTGTCCACCTGCGCGTAGGGGATGTCGGGCACCACCTCGGGCGGGGCCGGAGCCGTCACGCTGAGCACGCCCACCGCCTGCTGGGGGTCATGGTACAGCGCGGACAGCGGGCCGTTGACGAAGGAGCGGCGCGTGGTGAGGATGTTGAAGTAGGGCTCGTCGCGGCGCACCACCGACTCGGCGATGAGCTCGGGCTCCTCGTTGATGGCCTCGATGCGGGCCGTGTGCGTGGAGCCGTTGGGCGCCTCGCAGCGGCGCATGCCCTCGCCACAGCCGCAGCTGCGGTCGCCGTTGAAGCGCGCGGTGGTGCAGGGCTCCAGCGTCCAGGGGTTGGCCAGGCGCGTCTGGGCCTCGATGGCGCACACCTTCACGTCCGCGCCGCCCGCGTTCCAGAAGGGCGCGGGCCGGGTGACGTAGCCCTCGCGCTGGACGCAGCCGCGCTGCGGCTCGTAGGAGCCCTTGATCTCCACGCCACCGGTGCGCTTCTGGGTGAGCTTCAGCGAGCAGCGATCGAGCCGGGTGCTGGCGTCCGCGTAGGCCACCACGCGGTTGTTGTCCGCCGCATCCACGACGGCGGCGAGCGTGGCCGTCCGGGGCTTGCACTCATGCGGCACCAGCGTGGAGCCCACCAGGCGCATGTCGCAGAAGTAGCGGATGGAGTCGAGCGACGGCTTGTTGGCGATGGCCGTCTCGCACGAGGTCACCCCGGGGATGGCCGCGCCGCTCGCGTCCCGGTCCAGCCGGGTGCAGGTATAGAAGTTGGTGTCGTAGTCCCAGCTCACCGGCATGGGCACGCCGCGCTCGTCGTAGCGCTCGGCGGCGCACGCCGCGGCGGTGGAGGGCAGCGGCGGGTCCACATGGGTGTCCTGCCGGGCGGTGCACACGTCCTGGGCGATGGCGTTGTCGCAGGTGACGCCGTTGGCGCCGCGCAGCGGGCGGCTGCTGTTGCCGCGCAGGGACAGGGCGTCCGTGGCCGAGCCCGCGCCCGACAGGCGCGAGTTGCCGTTGTTGAAGACGCTGTTGCTCACGTTGCTCCAGAGGAGCGCACGGTGGTAGGCACGGACGCGGGCGTAGAACTCCTCCTTGTCCATGAGGGCGCGCACGTCCTCGACCGTCACCTGCCCCTTGGCCCGGGCCGCCTGGTACTCCTCATGGGTGGGCGGCCGGCCGAGCAGGTCCAGCGAGAGTTGGCGCAGATGACGCTCGAGCGGAACCTTCGAGACCGGGGCACACACCGGTTCTTCCGCGAGCGCGGGGAGAGAAGCCAAGAGAACGGCCGTCGCCAGGGGGGCGAGGAAGCGTCGTGCGAGTCGCACGGGGACCTCCGGGGGGGCGCAGCGGGGGTGACTGCGCTTGCCCTTATGCCAGGAATTCCCGTTAATGGCTATACGCTTGCTCATGTCACGAAGAAGCAAGCGTCGGCAGTTGCATGCGGGGCACAGTCGGGACAGAAAGCTACGCCATGTCTGACGCGACTTCTGCTCCGCAGGCCCCGGTGAGTGACCGTGGCTTCTACGTCTTCACGGCGGTGGTCTCCGCCGCCGCTCTCTCATTTCTCGCGTATCTGCTTCTCATCCGCCGAGGAGGAGCGGTGGAGGGGGTGGATCTGCGCTTCCTGCCGGCGGTGAACGCGAGCCTGAACGCGCTCGCGGCGGCGTTGCTGACGGCGGGCTGGGTGGCCATCCGCCGCAAGGCGAGGCGGGTGCACCAGTACCTGATGGTGTCCGCGTTCGCGGCCTCGGGGCTGTTCCTGGTGTGCTACCTGGCGTACCACTTCGTGCACGGGGACACGCGCTACGCGGGCGGCGGGGTGATGAAGACGGTGTACCTGAGCATCCTGGCCAGCCACGTGCTGCTGTCGATGTTCGTGGTGCCGGGCGCGCTGCTGTCCTTCTACTTCGCGTGGCGCAAGGCCTTCGACAAGCACCGGAAGGTGACGCGGTGGCTGGCGCCCATCTGGCTCTACGTGTCCGTGACGGGCGTGGTCATCTTCTTCATGCTGCGCGACAGCCTGCCCGCGGTGCCCTGAGGGGCCCGGGCTGCTTCAGCCGGCCAGCGCGCGCAGCCACGCCCAATCCACCTGCAATTGGCGGATGTCCTCCGGGAGAGAGGCTTCCTCTTGCGCGGGCAGCAGCCCGGCCGCCGCACGAAGACTGGTATAGGCAACGCCCCGGAGCTCAGCGGCCGCGCTTTCGTCCAACGCGACGCGCGCCAACGTCTTGAACGACTGCTCATCCGGGTGGCCACACCGCTCGACCATGGAGCCGATGGAGCGGGCGGCGAGGAGCTGTACCTCCAGATCCTTCTCGCCGCCCTCCAGCATGGCCCGGAGCATGGGGAGCGTGCGCGGGTGCCCCCAATGAAGACACAGGGCCCAGACGGCTTCGTACCGCAGCTCGGAATCCGGGCTCTTCATCAACTCCAGACCCGCCTCCATGACCTCCTCGGACGGTGGCGTATCCCTGTCCAGCTTGAGCTCCCGAAGAGCCTCCAGGACCTCCTCCGGATGGGAGGAGGTCAGGTGCCGCACTCGCTCCCTATTGTCCACGTGGCCGTCCTCCAGAAAGAGCATCCTCCATCCGGGAGATCATGGACCGGGCCTTGTCCATCGCCCGTTGGACGTACGAACGCACGGCGGGCGAGTGTGCCGGATTCTCCAGACTGCCCTCAAGTGCTCGAACGTGTCTCTTGAGATCCCTGATGGACTGGAGCATCTCGCGCCGGTGATCCCAGTAACCCCCACCGGGTTTGGGAAGCTTCTGGCCAGCCAGCTCCCTGGCAACCCCTTCGAAATCACCCGGCTTGGCATGATCTCGGATGATGTTGTCTATCTTCTGGATATGTTTGGACTGTGATTCGAGCAATGCCTGGGGTGGTGAACCATCATTGTCATCCCGGGTTTGAGCATTGTGCTCGGGAGACAACCCGCCACCCGGCCCCAGGACACTGGCGGCCACGGCCGTGGGCGCCAGGCCCACCACCAGCTCCCTGGCCCCCAGCACCACCGTCCTCACCTGCCCAGCCGCCTCCAGGCTCACCCGCGTGCGTGCCGCGGACGCCAACGCCGCCTGAGGGAACCCGGGCAACCCCGGCCCCCTGCCCACGAACTGTGTCTGTCCCCCGATGGCCGCCGTCGCCAGCAGGAGGAACACGCGCATCCCGTTGTCCCCCAGCACACGACCAAAGCGCCGGCCTGCCTGCTTCACCGCCTCCACGGTCCTCGCCCCCTCGGACTCCTCCAACAACACCCACCCGGCCTTCACCATGGACCACACCGGCCCCAGCCCCAGGTACGCCACCAGGTACACCGTGAGCACCGCCGCCAATCCCTTCGTTACTGGCTCGGGCATCATCAGTGTCAGCAGCCAGGTGCTCATCGCCGTGTAGACCATGACCTTGAAGGCCACCGGGTCGACGAGCTCGCCAAGAGGCACGGCCGCGCCTTCCCAGACGCTGTCCAAGGAGAACGAGAGCGCCAGCCGCATCCGCTCCAGCGTCTCCAGAGGGGGGCGTTCTCCGGCAGCACGAGGCACCCCTCCTCTGGTTCCATGGGCGAACACTGCCCGCGCAGCATCTGTTGGAGCGCATCCCGCTCCCCTCCTCCCCAGGAGGCGAGCACCACCCGGCCCTCCCATCGTGGCGGGGAGAGCTTCAGCGGCATGTGCAGCACCAGCTCCGTCATGGCCTGGACGAGCTCTTCCGGACGCACCTGCACCGGTGGGGGCTCGGCGGCTGGGATTGTGTGGACGATGGGGGCACCACCGCCCGTGTCCAGGACAACCCTGGGCCCACCCATACAGCCCGCCATCCAGGGCACCAGCAGCAACAACCCGAGTCCACGCCACCTGCCGCGCATGTGCACCTCCTCGCCACCTCAACGAATGCCATGTGGGCTCGCGCCAGCCTCGCCGCCCTACATTCCTGGGCGCTTCAAGCGCGGGTGTGCGGGCCGAGCGGAGTATGGTAGATCACGGGAACCCGGCCGGGAAGGTATGCGTCCCGTCCGGGTTCAACGGCAGCCTCGTGACGCTCCGCACGGCCCCGAGGGGAAGCGGGCCGTAGAGGTGTGGGAACAGGCCGGGGCGGGAACGGCTGGCAGCTGGTTCCCAGCGCAGGACGTCCCCGAGCGCGGCGACGTCCACCTCGACCAGGAACAGGTCCGGCTCGCCGGCGCGGTGCTTCGCGGCACTGGCGCGCACCTGCGCGGCGGTGGAGAAATGCAGGAAGCCGTCACGCGTGTCGTCCGCGCTGCCGCGGTACTCGCCCAGGGCTTCGGCCGCCCGCCAGTCCTCGCCGCGCACCAGGGTGTAGATGGAGGTGACGGATTCGGGCGGGCGGGCTCGGTCGCTCATGCGGGCATGATGCCACGCCTCACCGCCACTAGAAGTCCGGGTAGTTGCCCAGGGCGCACTCGAAGTAGGCGTACTGGGTGTTCGACTCCGTCGCCTGGCTGTCGACCACCTTGAAGGCGACCGTCAGCCACTCGGAGGGCTGGCCGTAGCTGGGGGGCGCGCACTGATTGTAGCTGCTGTCCCAGCCGCCCGCGTTCCATGAGCCGCTGCGCGAGTCGAACCAGTATGGTGTGTAATCACCGGTCCCGTTGCTGCCACTGGCGGAGCAGGAGACGACGGAGGAATAGCCGCGCAGGCAGGACAGGGACGCGGTGGGGTTGCAGTACTCGAGGACGCTCGTGGAGATCGTCGTGGGGGTGACGCCGCAGGTGCTGCGGTTGCCCGCGCTGTCGATGACCATGGGCAGGGCCCGCACCTCGACGGAGTGCCAGCCGCAGGACATGCCCGACATGCTGAAAGACCAGGAGCCCGAGCCGGTGCAGCTCGTCGTCCCGCCCAAGGCGTTGCAGCGCTCCTCCGAGCCGCGCCAGACTCCATTGACGTAGTAGTCCAGCCGAATCGCGTTGGCGGGGTAGTTCACCGCCCAATTGCCTCCGCCAGCCAGCTCGCCCTGGTACGAGCTCATGCCTCCAAGGGAGAGGTTGCTGACGCTCGCGCCAGAGCACAGCGCCGACGTCTCGGTGGCCAGCGGCTCCTCGGAGCGCAACGGGTCAGCGCCGGGGACCTCTCCGCACGCGAGCAACCACATCCCAGACAACACGGCATACAGGGGGGAACGAAGCGTGGATCGCTGCATCGATGCCATTCCTCAAGGAGCGTCAGCGTGAAGGAGCGTCAGCGTGACGGCTTCATCACTGACCGCGTTCAATCAAGGATACTAAACTATTGCCACTTAGTTGTAAATACCAGGAAGGTGGGATTTACGGGTGCCGTGGGTGGGACCTCCAAAGGAGGCTCACGTTGGCGTCGTGAACATGGGCGGAGGCAAGGGCCCCAGCACGGCGGTGAGCCGCATGAGCGCCTCGTCCACGAGCCCTCCCCGCGAGGCCGCCAGGCACGGTGCCCACCACCGTCCGTGCTACGCTGCCCGGCCTCCACCCGTAACGCTGTTGGCCGAGGGGTGCCCGTCGTGAGCTATCTCAACCCGCTGCGTCTGCATTTCGCAGGCAAGTTCCAGTCGAACGTGTCGACGGTCAACAACGATCCGGGACACTTCGACAACGCCTCATTCAAACCCAGCTACCAGGACATGCAGACGAGAACCGCCATGAATGGCTGGTTCAATCCGCAGGGCGACGCGGTGTGGCGGCTCCTCGGCTGCCGTGTCACCTCGGCCTGGATGCCGTCCTCCGGTGCGGTCACGTCGGATCCCGTGCTGCAATGCCTCATCGCCGACTCGGACACGCAGGCGCCGGCGAAGCTGGTCGATCTGGATCCCGAGCAGCAGCTCGTCTCGGAGATCTGGGGCCTGCAGGTGCGCATCGCCGACAGCAACGGCAACACGCTGCTGCGCGGCGATTTCACGCCCGCGGCGTTCCTGGACATCTGGGACCGCGCCATCGGCAACCTGAGCGGCGGCGATATCGACGCCGGTGCGACGTACCAGTCCGTGCTCACCAATCTGCAGTGGGCGGACGTCTCCGCTTCCCCGTTCCTCACCGCGCTCCAGGCCGCGGCCAGCGACGGACTCCTGTCCATCAAGTTCAACGTGGACAACATCAACCTGGACTTCACCTCGCCCGACTTCATGTGCGGACGCATCGTCGGGACCATCGGTCCAGCGAGCGCGTCCGAGCCCCAGCACATGGTCCTGGGTCGGCAGTTCATGGCCGCGCCATCCTCGACCCAGTTCAACTTCTTCTTCCCCGCGGGCAACATCAACTTCTTCCCGGCCGTGGTGGATTCGAGCGCCAGCTGCATCCTGCTCGATCTCGGCAATGCCCTGAGCACCGATGCGACGACGGGCCAGCCGAAGGACATCGGCGACCTCTCGCTCACCGTCCCCGGCATGAGCACACCGCTCGGCACGATTGCGTCGACGGGCACCGGCGGCTACTCGTCGGATCCAACCTGGTACTCGCGAACCGCGGGGGTCGTCTCGTTTCCGCTCAGCAGCGCTCAACTCCAGGCCATCGCGGCCGCGCCGTTGACGCTGGCGTCGTCCTCGTCGTCGATCAGTGAAGCGCCGGCCGGCACGTTCGTCCGCGCGGACCGCTTCGTCTACCGCATGAGCCCCGGCGACTCGGCCCAGGTCCAGGTCTACGCGACGCAATGGGGCAACCCGCTCGCCAACACGAGCGTGACCTTCACGACCGATCTCTCGGGCCTGCAGCCGAGCAACTCCATCCACCCGAAAGACGTACCGCCGGTCGGCACGCCGTCGAGCGCGCTCACCTTCTCGCCAACGGCCACCACGAACTGCAATGGCCTCGCGACGCTCACCTTCAACGCCAGCGATCCCGGCACGCCGCGCTACTTCAACGGCGGCCAGGACTACGGCATCGACGGCCAAGTCTACGGTGTCCGGCCGAGCTTCACCGACTCGAGCGACAACGGCGGCCCGGGGAACCCCTGGAACTTCATCAGCTTCCTGGTGTGGAGCGGTTTCACCGCGTCCAATCCGGTGACGTGGACGGACGTCGAGCCCATCTTCGTGCAGTACGGGAACCTCTACCCCGTCATGAATCGCTTCCTGCAGCTCGGCGATTACGCCTCGGTCGTGAAGCACGCGTCGCTGCTCACGCTCGCGTTTGGCCTGGATCCGTCCAATCCGAACGCGATGCCGGTCACGCGAGATCTCTCCCCCGCCAAGCGGCAGGCGATCCTCTCGTTCCTCGCCAATCCCCAGCAGGGCGTTCAGAAGGAGAAGGGGCTCAGGGCCGTGGCGCGCGCCGCCGTGGCCGCGGCCCAGGCGGAGGATCCACCGGGCAAGGTCAAGCTGGCACGTATGGGTGGCAAGGCCGCTGCCGCGGTACGGCGCGTGGTCGTCCAGAGCGCGGTGAAGGGAGGAGCAACGTCATGATCCTGCTGAAACGACAAGTTCTCGAGGGCCTCACCGCTCCCACCAGTGCGCAGGCGCTCTGGCCGGCGCTGCAGCAGGCGATCGAGCTGGAACACGCCACGATTCCCGTCTACCTGTACGCGAAGTACTCGCTCGATCCGACGAAGAACGCGGAGATCAGCAGCATCCTCGACTCGGTGATCATCGAGGAGATGCTGCACATGACGCTCGCCTCGAACGTGCTCAACGCACTGGGCGGCTCGCCCTCCATCGACAAACCCGGCTTCATCCCGAGCTACCCCGGGCCGCTGCCCGGCGGAGTCCAGAGCGGATTAATCGTCAACCTCGCGCCGTTCTCGATGACGCAATTGCAGACGTTCCTCGACATCGAGCAGCCGGAGGATCCGCTCAACTTCCCCGTCGCCGCGCTGGCGGAAGAGGCGGCGCAGCCGATCACGATCGGGCAGTTCTACACGGCCATCTCCGACGCGATCGCGTTGCTGGGCGACGGTGCGTTCGTCAATCCGCCGAGGAATCAGGTGGGGCCCGACATCATGCGGGAGGCGATCGTCGTCACCGATGTCGCCACCGCGCAGCAGGCGCTCACGACGATCATCGAACAGGGAGAGGGCACCAGCACCTCCCCCGAGGAAGTCGTCGGCAAGGGCGTCGCCCACTACTACCGGTACATGCAGATCCAGAAGGGGAAGCTGCTCGTCCCGGCCCCGCCGCCGGCCCACTACGCCTACGCGGGCGCGCCGGTGTCCTTCGACTCGACAGGCGTCTACAACGTGCCGACGAATCCGAAGTCGGCGAACTATCCGGCCGGCGGCGCGCAGCAGTTCGCCTGTGACAACTTCAACTACACGTACACGAGCCTGCTGCTCGCGCTGCACTCGCTCTTCAACGGGCAGAACACGCAGGCACAGTTCAACACGGCCATCGGTCTGATGATGTCGCTCAAGGGGCAGGCGAAGGCGATGATGTCCGGCATCCCGAATCCGGCCGTGTTCACCGGCCCCAGTTTCGAGTACCAGCCGGTCAATCCCAGCCAGACACAATCCCGAGACAGCGGGGCCCCGGCCCAGGCCCGCGCGACTCGCGCAGCGGGTGCATGACGGGCAGCACCCTCCACGGAGCCGGCCATGCGGAACTCCACCGCATGGCCTAACGCTCCAGGTGCTTGGGGTCCAGGGTGTCGCGCACGGCATCACCGAGCAGGTGGAAGCCGAGCACGGTGAGGGCCAGCGCGAGCCCGGGGAAGAGGGCCACGTGGGGAGCGACGAGGAGGTACTGCGTGCCCTGGTCCACCAGCGCGCCCCACGAGGGCGTCCCCGGAGGCGCGCCCAGCCCGAGGAAGCTGAGCGAGGCCTCGGCGAGGATCGCGCCGGGCAGCGCGGATGTGGCCTGCACGACGAGGGGCCCGGCGGCGTTGGGCAGCAGGTGGTGGAAGAGGATGCGCGCGTTGCTGGCACCCAGCGCCCGTGCCGCCTGCACGTAGTCCCGCTCGCGCAGGGTGAGCACCTGCCCGCGCGCCAGCCGGGCGTAGCCCGTCCACCCGGTGAAGCTCAACGCGAAGATGACGTGGGTGAGCGAGGGCCCCAGCACCGCGGTGATGAAGATGGCCAGGAGCATGCCGGGGAAGGCCAGCAGCACGTCGGTGAGCCGCATGAGCGCCTCGTCCACGAGCCCTCCCAGGAACCCCGCGAGACCGCCGAGCACGGTGCCCACCAGGGCCGAGAGCGCCACGGCGAACGCGGCGACGACGAGCGAGACGCGCGCGCCGTACAGCACATGGGTGAGCAGATCGATGCCGTTCTCCCCCGTGCCGAGCGGATGGCCGGGACGAGGAGGAACGAGCTCCGTGGCGAGGTCCATGGCCTCCGGAGCATGAGGGCTGAGGACCGGGGCGAGCAGCGCGACGAGGACGAGCAGCCCCGCCACGGCGAGTCCGAAACGCCCGCCCACGGAGCGGAGGCGGAGCCTCATGCGCGCCTCCGCACGCGCGGATCCACGAGCCCGTAGGCCACATCCGTGAGCGTGTTGACGAGCACGTAGCAGCAGGTGAAGACGAGCACGATGGCGCGCACGGTGTTGTAGTCGCGCTTCTCGATGGCGCTCAGCAGCAGGGTGCCCATGCCGGGCCAGGCGAAGACCTTCTCGGTGACGATGGCGCCGCCGAGCAGGGCGCCGAACTCGAGCCCCAGCACGGTGAGGATGGGCAGCAGGGCGTTGCGGAAGGCATGGCGCCACAGCACGGCGCGGGGAGAGAGCCCCTTGGCACGGGCGACGGTGACGTAGTCCTCGCGCAGGGCCTCCAGCATGGCGGCGCGCGTCATGCGCGCGAGGAAGGCGGAGAGCGCGGTGCCCAGGGTGAAGGCGGGCAGGACGAGGTGCCGCCACGAGTCGGCGCCGGACACGGGCAGCCAGTCCAGCTTCAACGAGAAGAGGATGATGAGCACCGGCCCGAGCCAGAAGCGCGGCAGGGCCACGCCGGCCACCGCCGCGCTCATGGCGGCCGTATCCACCGCCGTGCCCCGGCGCGCCGCGGCGGCCACTCCGAGCGGCAGGGCCAGCACCAGGGCCACGGCCATGGCCGCGAGCGCGAGCACCAGCGTGAGGGGCAGGGCCGCGCCAATGGCCGGCATCACCTTCCGCTGGAAGGGAGGCACCGAGGTGCGCAGCTCTCCGGTGACGAAGTCCCGGGTGAAGCTCCAGAGCTGGAGGTGCACGGGCTGGTCCATGCCCACGGCGCGGCGCAGGGCCGCTCTATCCACCTGGGTGGACTCCTCGCCCAGCATCACGTCGATGGGGTCTCCCGGCACCAGGTGCAGGAAGAGCGAGACGAGCAGCAGCGCACCGCACAGGGCCACCGCCGCCGAGGCGAGCCGCTTCATGGCTCCACCATCCTCGCCCACGCGAGCGGGGTGAACCGGCCGTGAGCGCTCGGCTCGAAGTCCTGGAGCCGGCGGGAGGCCACGGCCACGGAGCTCTCGTGCCACAGGGGCACCACAGGCATCAGCACGTCCAGGCGCTCCTGGGCCCGCGCATAGAGCGCCTGGCGCTCGGGGGTGGAGACGCGGCTGGCCTCGTCGAGGAGGGCGTCGAGCGCCTCGTCCCGCAGCGCCCCCCGGTTGAAGCCGCCCCAGTGGTTGGCCTCCGTGGGCACGTTGCCCGAGTGGTACGCGCTGCGCATCAGGTCCGGCTCGATGACGGAGGCCCACTTGAGGGTGAAGAGCTCGAAGTTGCCCCGGCGGATGTCATTGAAGAAGGTGCCGAACTCGAGCGAGCGCACCTCCACGGCCACGCCGCCGCGTGAGAGCTGCTCCTGGAGGACGAGCGCCACGGAGCGGCGGAAGCGGTCGGTGCTCGTCTTGAGCTGGAAGGAGAGGCGGGGCGCGCCTCCGGGGCCATCCGGGTCCGGGTAGCCGGCCTCGTCCAGGAGCCGGGCGGCCTCCTTCGGGTCGTACCGGCAGCCGGCGACGGGAGCCCAGGCCCAGTGCGTGCGCGGCAGCATGCCGTGGGCGGGCACCGCCAGCCCGTGGAACTTGTACGTGACGAGCGGCCCCACATCGACGAGGTGGCACAGGGCGCGGCGCACCCGCGCGTCCGCGAGCGGCCCGTGGCGCAGGTTGAGGCCCAGGTAGGCGAAGCCGGTGCCCTCCTTCGTGAGGACGCGCAGCGAGGGCTCTCGCTCCAGCGCGGGCAGCACGGCCGGGGACAGGGCGTTGAGGACGAGGTCCGCGCGCCCCTTGAGCAGCTCCAGCACGCGCGTCGTCTCGTCGCGCACCACGCGGAAGTGCAGCCGGGGGATGGCGGGCGCACCCCGGTAGTAGCCCGCGAAGGGCACCAGCGTGAGGTGGTCCTCGTCCGGCTGGGACTCGAAGCGGAAGGGGCCCGCGCCCATGGGGGCCCGGCCCTGGACTTCCTTGCCGGCGGCCGAGGCCCGCTCGGCGGGAAGGATGCCCAGGGACAGCTCGGAGAGCAGGGGCGCATAGGGCCGGCGCAGGTGGAAGCGCACCGTGCGCGCGTCAACCACCTCCACCCGCTCGACGGCCGCGTACCTCTCGGCCCGGGGGCTGGCGATGGCCGCGTCCCACATGCTGTCGTAGGTGGCCTTCACGTCCTCGGTGGTGAGGGCACTGCCATCATGGAAGGTGAGCCCCGGGCGCAGCGTGAGCTCCACGAGCGTGGGAGACAGCTCGCGGAAGGACTCGGCCAGGTCCGGCACCGGCGTGCTGCTGTCATCCAGGGTGACGAGCCCCGGGGTGATGAGCTGGGCGAGGCGCTGGCCCATGGCCGAGAGCGTGAACCGGTCGTCCAGGCTCTCCGGTGGGGCCTCGATGAGCACGGTGATGCCCGGGGGCGGCCGCTCGGCGTGACAGCCGGGGAGGAGCGCCACGAGGAGCGACAGGACGGCGAGGCGGAGCAGCGGGGGCATCAGCGCCTCCGTTGTGTCACATACGTGCAACTTTCTCCAACGCCGGAGTGTGCGGAGTCCGGATGTCTGTCATTCGGGAGCGCTCCGAACACCGGCCCGCTTTCCTCACCCCGGCTCACGCCCTGGCTGAGGGGCTGTCCAGCAGGTACAATGCGCCCCTTCACGCGGGTGATCCGGGAGCGAGGCCATGTACTTCGACCTCAAGCGCATCACGAAGAACCAGGAGTACCGCTGGGAAGTGGTGGAGCAGAGACCTTCCGGCAGCCCCTCCTGGAAGGATGCCGCCGGAAACGAATACTGGGCGGGCGACAAGATGTACCGCATCGCCTTCATCGGACACGGCAGCACCGTTGCCTACTATCTGACCGCCCTGGCGCAAGCCAGCGTGTCGGGCAAGGTCTCGAAGAAGGACCTCTACGAGCGAATGGTGGTGTTCGGCTCCGTTGATCCCTGGGACAGGACCGTGCGGGGCGACGGTTACATCAATCACGAGCGCCATCAGATCAGCCATTGGGGCAAGAAGGTCCCCCAATACAGCCAGGAGTACATGCAGCGGTCCGCGTTCGCGGAGGAGAACGCCAAGGCCTTCGAGAATGCCTTCAGCCAGGGCGCGACCCTCGTCACGAACGAAGTGGTCTCCATCGAGAAGCTCGGAGACGTCTTCCGGATCAATACCCGCCAGGGCTCGTACTCCGCGGCGTTCGTCGTGGTCGCGACAGGACTTGGCGCTCACCGCGGGCTGGGCGACTCCATCTGCCCCAAGGTACCGAAAGACGACCGGGAGGACATGACGGTCTCCCAGATGAAGGACGCCCTCCGGGGCAAGGTGGTGAACCTGGATGAGTTCATGACCTTGTTCCCGGAGACCTCTCGCATCCGGGGGAACACCCGGCACCGGGAGACGCCCGTCCAGAAACTGACGGTGGCCGTCCATGGAACGAACGCTGGAATCGATGCCGCGCAGCGGGCCTGGCAGCTCGGCCACAAGGTGATGTGGATCTGGGGGAACGGAACCCCCATCTTCCTCCCCGGCCACCGGCTCCCCATCGAGAAGCCGCAAACGGACATCGACATCAAGAAGATCGGCCGCAAGCCCGTCACCGTCGAGCCGCAGGGAAATCGCGTCCTCATCAAGACCCACGAGCAGAGCCAGTCTCCGGAAACCCTGGGCGAGGTGGATGTCTATGTCATCTCGCTGGGACAGGATCCGTTCGCCACGGGCTGTGCGGGCGATCTGTTGATCACCCAGGGCAACATGGAGGTGAGTGACTTCGAGCCCATGTACGACTGGAATCAGCACTTCGGCATGCCCTTCCAGACGGTCCTGGGATTCCAGACGAAGGGCACGCGGATGGGGCTCGGACTGCAGATCATCGGTGGGGTGACCGAGAGTCTCGCGAAGGACCTGCAGAAGAGGTTCGCGGTCCAGCACAATTACAAGGACCAACTGGGCCCCGCGGAGCTGAAGCCCACCCGGGAGAGCTGCCAGGCCCAACTGGATCGCTCTCCCTCCATGAAGAAGAAGCACGGCACGGCGGAGAACCTCCTGAAGGAGAAGCTCCCGAACTGGGAGCGGGCTCAGCGGCATCGCGACAGCCACCTCAAGCTGTCCGCGGAATACCTCGGGGCCTCGAGCATGATCCAGCTCCTCACCCACCAGGTCGATCCCAAGGAGGTGCCCCAGGGGCTCCAGGAGATGCTCAAGAAGTACAACTACAAGGAGATGGATTGGTTCCAGAAGTGGCAGGTGGCGACACCGGAGCGGCCATCGGGCTCGGCGGTGGCCTCGGTGTTGCTGCCCTCCCAGCTCGGAGCCGTGCGCGCCGTCGTGGCGGCGCTGAACACGATGATTCCGGACTACGTCAGCGGGGGCGACGCGAACTACAACACGGACGATCGCACGATGCTCGCGGTGTACATCGCGGAGAACTTCCCGAACCTCTCCCCGGAGGAAGCCAATGCGAGGGTGGAGGCCATCATCGATCTGCGCCGCAGGGAGTACACCCCGCTCGGCTTCTATGACGATGACACACGCAAGCTCACCCAGGAGCGGATGCGCCAACAGAAATGAGCGCGTGGCGCCCCCGGCTCAGTATGGAGAGCGCTGGCACTCGGCGTACCCGGCGCGGCCCGTCTTGGGGTCTCGCTGGTAGCACTGGAGCTGCTCGTTCAAGACCTCCGTGCAGTCGCTCGTGTAGACGCTTTCGCCCGAGGGCATGTCGACGAAATTCCCGCACGTCCTGCTCGACTCCTTGATGAGGAGCTGGCGCGGGAAGCCGGCGCCCTGGGCGGTCACCTTCGCGGTGGACACGCCATTCATGAAGCCCATGTGCTCGCCCGTGGAGATGGAGAAGATGTGGCGCAGCTCGCCGTCCTGGGCCTCCCAGTAGGACAGCTCGAAGTAGGTGTTGCGCGAGTCCTCCCTCTGGGAGTCGACCTTGAAGACCTGGCGCACCGGGTCGATCAGGTTCTCGAAGCCGAAGACGGTCTTGCGGTGGTAGGTGTCCGGCAGCCCGGGGAGGAAGGGCATGTCGATGGCGCAGTGGGTGTCCTTCCCCTCGAGCGGGTGGAGCACCACGCCACTCAGGAGCTGGGCCTCCTCGCACACCCGGCCACGCGCCTGGACGACGAGGTCCTGCTGCTCGGCGGAGACGATGCGGGCCTTGAAGACGTCGAGCACCACGGAGGGAGGCTCCTCCTCCTCCTTCTTGGAGCACGACAGCCCGTTCCACTCGATGTTCATCCCCAGCGAGCCGAGGAGCTGCTTCAGCTCCGTGCGCGAGGTGGCGCCACGCACCTTCTTCTTCAGCTCCTGGGGTTTCACCTGGACGCGGCGGCCCTTGGCACAACCCTCCCCGGGCGCCTTCGCGGGAGCGGGCACGGCCGGAGCGGGGTCTGTCTGGGCGAGGGCGGCCGGGACGGTCATGGGGGTGGCCCACAGCACGGCCGCGGCGGCCCAGGATGCATGACGACGAACACGGAGGGACATGAGGGCTCCGGAGAGGGTGTCAAAGAATTCGGGTCACCGGCCTGGCCAGGAGGCTATTCGAGCGCCTTCAGTGTTACCGAGCACGATGGATGAGGGAGAAGTGGGCCCGGGTGAGCGAGTTGGTTGATGGGCAGGCCCCCCGTGAGCAGGGGTAGCCCATCACCGAGACTGGAAAGGTGAGGCACGTAGGCTGATGGGATGGCCACGAGCCCGCGGGTTGGGCGGGTGATACTACTCCGGAAGGAAAGCGAGCAAGAGAGCGGGCAAGAAAGCGAGGGAGCAGCACAGGGCTACCGGAGAGGTCATGGTTCAGGGACGACTCCGAAGGGAGGGAGCCATGGCCCTGGAAGCCATCCTGGAGCGATTCAAGAAGAGCAGTCCGCTGACGGTAACAATGGTGCGGTTGGTGATGCAGCAGGCGCTGAGCCGGGAGTGGATGGAGGAGGTGTTCGAGCGCCACCGGGACAAGCAGTACACGCGCGAGTTGATGTTCTCCACGGTGGTGGACCTGATGGGATTGGTGGCGCTGGGGCTCAAGCCCTCCTTGCATGCGGCGGCGCAGGCAAGCCCCGAGTTGGGGGTGTCCCTCACGGCGCTGTACGACAAGGTGAAGCGTACCGAGCCGGAGGTGGTGGGCGCCCTGGTGCGAGGGAGCGCCGAGAGGCTGACTGCGGTGGTGAAGCCCATGAGGCAGGGGCGAGCGCCCTGGGCAGCGGGATACGTGGTGAGGGTGCTGGACGGCAACCACCTGGCGGCCAGTGAGAAGAGGATGAAGCCGTTGCGAGAGTTTCGCGGAGCGGCGCTGCCCGGACAGTCCCTGGTGGTATATGCGCCGGAGTTGGACCTGGTGGTGGATATGGTGCCCGCCGAGGATGCGCATGCGCAGGAGCGGGCCCTCATGGGGCCGGTGCTGGAGCAGGTGCGGCCGGGGGAGTTGTAGTTGGCCGACAGGAACTTCTCCACCACGCGCATTCTGCTCGGCATTCATGACAAGCAGGCCGCTTTCGTCATCCGCGAGCATGGAGCTTCTCCCAACCCGACGCCAGTGGAGGAGCGGCGGGAGGAGGGGCGAGTGGAGACGGGGCTTGTGTATGAACAGGCCGTAGGGATAGAGGACGAGACAGGGCGCCAGTTGAGGTTGCGGCGCATCGAGTTGCATTTGGACGAGCCAACCCGGCACGGTGAAAACATCATCCGCCTGTTGACGAATGTGCTGGCGGAGCGAGATGATTGCATTACCAGAACCCACATGGCGGCCTTATGAGTTGCAGTCAGCGCCCGAGCTGAGCCGGACGCTGCTGGAACTGGCGGCGAACGTGAGAGTGGCCAGGCTGCGCAAGCACCCGCGCAAATCCAAGAAGAAGACCAAGAAGGAGTACGTCCCGGGAGAGGTCGCCCGACGGCATATATCGACTGCACGAGTGCTACGAGGGCAAGAGCAGACCTGACGGAATGCAGACAATGAGCGCCCCCAGGGTGAAGCCAGGTGTCCCCTGATTCCAGAGGACTGTGCTGGGGCATTGCTTTCGATAAGGATTGGCGGGCCAGCAGCCTTGTCCTGCTCTTCTGCGCCCTGCTCGAGGCTGCCTTTCCATCTCCAAGTGCTTTCTTGCAGGCCCTGCCAGGAGGCGGTCCTCTCCTTCACCTTGAAAGGGCTCACCCTTACGGCGCACGCCCACAATACTGGCTTGTCGCGTGCGCGAGCCTCGGCTTCTACCTCCTCCACTCAGTCCCCGCACCGCTGCACGCCGCCTCACACCTCCCCCAGCTCTTTCCAATCTATTGAAGCGGTATTCCTACTTCGGGCGGGCCACTCCGCCCTTGCGTTTGATGTCGAACCCATACCGGTAGATGTCAGGAACATCAATGCGACCGTCATCACGCTCTTTGAGGACACCGATCCTCAGGAGTTCGTCCAGCACGCTCTCTCCATTCTGCGGGAGACCCGCATGCTCTGCAGGCACAGGCTTCGCCAACCGCCGGATGACTTCATCCCGTTCGAGCATGACCTCCAAACCACGCAGGTTCTCCAGTCGGTTCACGATTGGGTATTCTTCGGAAATCTCTTTGACACGGGCTCGCGAAGTTGGGACCAATGCAGCAACGAGGCTTTGTGGGCTCATCAACCGGTTAATATTACCCGGCGAACGGTTTTTAGCATCTTCAGCAGCATGCCCTAGGAGGACAAGAAACGAACGCGGCACGATGCGCACATTCGCATCTTGCAGGCGGTTCGGAATCCATCTGTAGGTGAACCCTTTTTTTAAACCCTTGCCCATCAATCTGCCAGTAAGGCGATCAGCAAATGCCCTTTGCACTGTTTCTGGCATCTCCCCAGGGAGGAGACCAAAGCCCTGACGTTCCGTGAGTTGAAGCCCCGCGATAGACCGAAGCCATGTACGCATCTCCTTGAGTCTTGAGGGGTGCTCATCGGAGGGTGCGGCAAGTTGACGCACGACAACGCGGTAGAGTGCTTCAACAGTCCAATCGAGCGCAATTGAGCGTGGTCGCAACTTGCTCGCATCGGCAAAACTACCCTCCGCGTCCTCGAATAGATCGTCTCGAAGGAAGATCTTCGCGCGAAGGTGGCGAAATCGGTTTGACAGCGAAAGCCAAAGTGCCAGCAAACTACTGGCGTATCGACTTCGGACCTCACGATCAAACTCTCCGAGTCGGTCAAGATGATCGTAGGTGGCAAAAACCGTGCGCTTCTGCTTCGAGAGATAGCTCTCCAGCCCATCCAAGGCGGAGGCCACCTGACCGATATTCGCCTCGGCCCACGGCAGCCATTGAGCCAGATCATGCTCGCGCCCCTCACGAACCGTCACAAGTTGTGGAGGAAGCGGAGGGCTACCTGGCAAACCAGCTTGGATGCGTACGAGCAGATGCGTCATCCAGAAAACACGCAAAGAGCCCATGGACCTAGTGGCGGCGATACTATCCAGCACGATCGGCTGCGGGTGCGCCTGACTGTCATCGGAGAACGCGTCAATGAAAGAAGCGTCAGGCAGGCTCGTATCCTGAAAAAAATCTCTCAAAAGCGGTCCCGAAGTCCGAAGGAACCGGAACAACGCACTCTTTCCCGTCCCACGGCCTCCTCGGATGATAACCATCTCCGGCCGCAAGGCCATCCGATGCATCGGCAGTGGTAGAAAGACATCGGCCGTGCTGACGTTCTCGTCCTCGACATGCTTGAGGCGGGACATTTTCTCCAGAAGCTTGAGCCTCTCCTGGTTGGTCATTGGATGCCTTCCTCACTCGTGCTTTCCACGTCTTCTTCTGGTTCGCACAATTCGACAATGCGTTCGAGGAGTTGCTTGTAGCCCTCTGAGAACAACACCTCACGTGCGGCACCGAGATGCGTCAGGCGCTCAAGGAGCGGGTGGCGCCGAATGACTTTCGGCCAATGTGGCTCCTCGTCATCCTCAAGCTGAGGACTCTCCGGCAATTTGCCATAAAGGCTTTGGTCAAACGCACGGTAAGCCCTCTTGAGGAACTCCTCCTCCTCAATCTTGGCTTCCTGAGAGGCTGGATCTGGAGGGGCCAATGAGTGAGCCACGACGCAAAGCAGGTCATCCACCTTCTTGCGCCTGCCCAGAGCCTGGAGCGTCAGTTCAAGTCCGCGGTACCCCTGTTCGGATGCACGACTTACGAACACATCTACGTGTGCGAGCCCGTGAAGAGACAGTCCTGCGATGTCATGTAAGCCAGCCCGTGAATCAATAAAGATGTAATCGGCTTGACGACCGCGCAACGCGCCCAGGAGGTGGCGTAGCCCCCGTTCAACGGGACTCTCTCCCTTAACATCCAGCAGCCCGCCCCCGATAAAATCGAGCCGGGACAGCTTCTCGAAGTAGCGCTCATCAAGGTTTCCCGCTGTAACAACCTCAATGTTGCCTTTCAACGGACCCAAGGAACCCGGCGCAGAAACCAACCCGTCCATATCAATTTGGCCAGTCCCAATGAAGTCCACGAGAAAGTCAACCACGCCCCGCCGACTCTCAACCTCGAATAGGGCTGACAATCCAGGAGCCTCGACATCCAGGTCGACTACGACCACCTTCTTGCCCAATTCGGCGAGTTGCCACGCGCACGATGCGAGCAGAGTGGTACGTCCAACACCTCCCTTGAAAGAATAAAAAGTGACGATCGGTGGAGAACCTTCTCTCAAAGGCCATGGGGGCGTCGCTCTCTCGTCCCGAACCCAATCGTACTTGGAAAGCCGCCGTTCGATCTTGTTCCAGCGACCAGGGGTGGCAGGCACCTCTTGGAGCGTGCTCGACTGTACGTAACGGGCATCAGGCCACTGTATGTTGCTCTTGCCCATCAACGCTCGCGCTAGCCGCCCGGGCTCCCGCAGGTCCGTCGTCATTAGCAAAGGGGGCTCGATCCACCGCTGAAGGGCTTGCACGAGAGCTTGCTCCAACGCGCTCATATCTGGTATTGGCTGAGATGGATCTGGCTCTATGATAAGGCGAACACGGCCCTCCAGATCCCGGACCACACCGGCACGCCGAATCGTCGCGGCGACCGACGATTCCTCGATGACGCGCACGAGCGTGGGCAGGACGTCGTCAAAGGTTACCATGTGAACGTCCTCGGAAGCCGACCATCGGCCCAGATCGCCCACACAACCTCATCGACAGCCCTACGAGCGTCGGAGAGAAGCGCCTGAACCTCGGTTGCCGTGAAGCGGCCTGTGCGCGCATATCGGGAGTCGACAGACCACTGCCTCAAGGTTGAGAACCGCTCAGCCCAGTCCCCCAGTCGGTAGCGGTGCGCGACAACGTCCCAGGCAAGAGCTGCGCTTAGCGCCATCTCAGCGCTGGGCCCTACCCCATGTCCAATCGCCTTGTCCAATGCGCGATCGCTCAAAGTCGCCTTCCGCACGCACTCCGGCCCAAATCCCGCCAGATGGAATGCCTGATCGAGAGAGGCATGTGGGTTCGAAGCGTCTGCGAGATGCTCTGCGTCCCGCACATGGCGGAGAGCAGCGGAGAGAGAATCCTGCGCTTTCTCTGAGAGACGTTCCATTAACTCACTGATTCCAGTAGATAGAGAGAGGTCACCAAGGTAGGAGTGCCGCTTGCTCCTACTAGCACGAAGGTTGAGAGCACGAAACGAGGCTGCTTGTCTCCCAACAAAAAGAGATAGAGGCCCCGCTGCGGGCAGCGGGCTGGTGCAGGGCGTCCGCGTAGGGCAACTGCTGGGGTCAGCAAGGCCATGTACGGCGCCAGTGCTGAGGGCCGAGCAACCCCTTGGGGCACACAGCCTCTCCCGAGCCACGGCTCCTCAGAAGGCTAGAGCGACTTGATAGTGGCTGCGCCAGCTTCAGCACCACGTCTGCCAAGCTAGCGTGTTCCAAGTGCCGCAACCAGCATCGGCCCGCCTGAGCAGTCCCTGGTGCTCCAGGATGGCGAGGACCCCACCGAGTGGCCTCAAGTACGCCTGCACCTGCCTGCTGCATCCGCATTGAGAACGGACGAAGACACCCAGCACGAAAGTACGGCGCAGCAGATGCGCATAGTCCACCTACAGCGTCCTCTGCTTCATCGGCTCTTCCAACGTCGCGACCAAGCACGGGCCCTCAACTCTCCTCCGGCCTCGGTTCCGCTCATTGAACCCACCGCCCTACCGCGGACGTGGTATGGCCCGGGTGGACAATATTGACCTGTATGGTCATCAGCCGTGTCGCCGTGCTAGGAACCCGGGATCGGAGGAGCGAATGAAAGAAGAAGACAAACCCTGGAGCGGAGGAGCACTGGGGCCGTATCGCGTCACCCTGCGCCATCGCGCCATCGGCGGTGGGCTGGGCCGCCTGTACGAGGCTCGCAACACCGAGACGGGCAACCCCGCCCTGGTGCTCATGCCCGCCCCCAAGGGAGATCTGCGCGCGGAAGAGAACTGGCAGGTGCGCGCCACCGCCAACGTCACCCCGCCCTACCTCGCGCTGGAGGTGGAGCACGCTCCCGGGAACGGACAACCCCGGCAGCTCACGTGGATGCTCGAGCGATGGGCGGCGACCTTCATGCGCATCGACGCCCGGCCGGAGGTGCGCGCCCACCTGACGGGAGGTCCGAAGGAGTCCCGTCCGCGTCCGGCGGGCCGGCTCGGCTCGCCCAGGGCGGCTCTGGCGCTGGCCGCGCTGCTCGCGCTCACGGTGGTCCTCTGGCCACGGGCCACCGAGCACCCGCCTCAGGAGCTGCACTCACAGGAAGCGCACTCCACGGTGGAAGAACTGGTCCTCAGCCGCACGAGTGACGACTCCTGGGCCGGGATTGAAGGATTCCCCATGCCTGACAAACCCGTGGCGGGTCAGAAGAAGCCTCCGTGCAATCCCAAGCGAGACGAAGTGGAGATCCGCGGTGGGTGCTGGCTGGAAGTCGCCAGACGCCCTCCCTGTTCCGAAGGCGCGGCCGAGTACCAGGGCAAGTGCTACATCGGCGTGGGCGCCCCGATTCGTCCCCCCACTTCCATCGGCCCCTGAAACCTCAGGCCGACTGCTCCTGCTCCACCTGGGACTCGCGCACGCTCAGCGCTCGGGGCAGGCGCACGGTGAAGCAGGAGCCCCTGCCCTCCTCGCTCTCCACCGTGAGCGTTCCGCCGTGCAGCTCCACCAGCCGGTGCGCGCTCGCCAGTCCCACGCCACTGCCAGAAATCACCGGGGCCACGTTCCGGCCCCGGCGGAAGCGCTCGAAGATGTGCGGCAGGTCCGCCGCCGGTATCCCCATCCCCTGGTCCTGCACCTTCAGCCGCACCCAGCCCTCCGGCCCCGAAGACTCCTCGGCCAGCCACACGTCGATGGAGCCTCCGCGCGGGCTGTACTTCACCGCGTTGCCCAGCAGGTTGTCCAACACCCGCTCCAGGCTCGCCTCGTCCCACTTGCCCTGGAAGTCCGTGCCCTCCACGTGCAGGTGCACCGGGTGCGTGGCCACCAGGGGCCCCAGCTCGCGCACCTTCACCCGCACCAGCGCGAACAGGTCCACCTCCTCGCGCTCGAGCGGCCGCTCCCCTCCCCGCGTCACCTCCAGGAGGTGGAAGTCCAGCACCAGCGCGTCGGGCGCTGGAGGGTGGCGCAAGCGCTCCAGGGCCTCCTCGGCGGAGCTGGCCTGCTCCACCTCCCACCGCGTCTCCGTGTCCTTCTCGAGCGCCCTGCGCAGCGCCCGCTGATCCGCGAGGCTGTCGTCGATGAGCAGCACACGCAGGCTCATCCCGTGGGCTCCTCCAGTCCGGGAAGCAGCGCGGCGCTGAACCAGAAGCACTCCAGCGCGCGCGCGGCCTCCTGCAACTCGACGGCGCCGCTCGGCTTGAAGAGGTAGCTGTTGGCACCCCCGCCGTAGGCCGAGCGCACGTCCCGCGCCTCGGTGGAGTTGGAGAAGATGATGACGGGAAGGGAGCGCAGCACCGGGTCCGCCCTGAGCTGGGCGAGCACCTCCTGGCCCCCGATGCCCGGCAGGTTCAGGTCCAGCAGCACCAGCACCGGCTGGGGAGCCTCCGCGTACGCCCCCCGCTGGAAGAGGTAGTCGAGCGCACCACGGGCGCGGACAGCGGCAGCTTGCGGGCCACGCGCAACAGCGCCTCCGAGTCCGGATCACTGTCCTCCACGAGCAGCAGGGGCCGTTGCATCAGCGGGGCCTCTCTCCCAGCGTGAAGGAGAAGGTGGAGCCCTGGCCGGGAGAGGACTCCACCCACAGCTCGCCCCCGTGCAGCCGGACGAGCCTCCGGGCGATGGCGAGACCCGCCCCACTTCCGCCCCCGTAGGCGTGGGCGGGGTGCAGCCGGCGGAACATCTCGAAGATGTCCTCGTGGAACCGCTCCGCGATGCCGATGCCGTTGTCCCGGACATGGAAGACGTACTCATCCGGCCGCCGCCGTGCCGGATGGGACAGGGGCTCGCCCGGGCCGTGGAAGCCCAGCTCCACCCACCGCGGCCCGTCCTTCCGGTGGTACTTGGCGGCATTGGTGAGGAGGTTGGCCCAGACCTGCTGGATGCGGACCCCGTCACACCGCACCCGGGGCAGACGCCGGGGCATCCGCACCTCCAGACGGTTCTCCTGGAGCCGGGCGGACACGGTGAGCAGCACCTCGTCCACCAGCTCCTGCATGTCCACCTCGCCCCAGGCCAGCTCCACCCGCCCCACGCGGCTGTATTCGAAGAGGGCATCCATCTGCCCCTGGGTGCGGCCCGCCAGCCACCGCACCTCCTCGAGCTGCCGGCGCCCGTCCTCGCCGAGCTGCTCGCCATGGTCCTCGAGGAGGAAGCCCACGTACTGCTGGATGCCGCGCAGCGGCTCCTGGAGGTCGTGCGCCACCGTGCCGCCGAAGGCGTCCAGCTCCGCGTTGGAGCGGGCGAGGGCGGCGGCATGGCGCAGCAGCACGCCCACCAGGGCCGAGCGGAAGCTGACGGCGGAGGCCACGTCCTCGGGCGTCCAGGGGCCGCTGGCCCCGCGCACCGTCTCCTGCCAAGCGCCGAAGGAGGCACGCGGGTGGAGGCGGCTGGCGCCGGGCCCGGGCACCACCGGCTTCTGGGGATTGCCGGCCCAGGTGACGGTGCGCGCCACCTCCGGGCGGAACCAGAGGATGAAGCGCGGAGAGGCCGCGTCCAGGCGCACCGCGAGCAGCCCGCTGGCCACGTCCGCGTACTCGGCGGCCGGCGGGTGCGCCTTCGCGAGGCGCTCCGTGTGGAAGGTGCCGTCGAAGTGCTGTCCGGCGAGCCAGGTGGCCAGCTCCCGCACGTCCTCCGCGGAGGGCGTGGTGCCCACGAGCATGAGGGCCTCGCCGAGCAGCAGGGCCACTCCGCCCGCGCCGGTGAGGCCGAGCAGGAGCTCCGTCTGCTGGGAGAGGGCCGCGGGCAGCGTCCCCGCCTGCTCGGAGAGCCGCTCCACCAGCAGGGTCTGCAAGTGGGCGCGGCGGGCGAGCTCGGCGGACACGCTGGCGCGCTCCTCGGCGGCGAGCTGCAGCGACACCAGCCGGGCCAGCACATCACAGGCGCGGCGCGTGGCGGCCGGTACCACCAGGGGCGTGCGGTGGTGGCACGCGATGAGGCCCCAGAGGCGGCCGTCGCGCACCAGGGAGATGGACATGGAGGCCCCCACCCCCATGTTGGCGAGGTACTCCAGGTGCACCGGGGACACGCTGCGCAGGGCCGAGCCGGACAAGTCCAGCGGACGTCCCTCGGAGGGCAGCACGGGGGGCCGCAGCGGCACGGGCGCGGCGCGCGCGTCGGCGATGAGGCGCAGCGTGTGGCGCGTGTAGAGGGCGCGGGCCTGGGCGGGGATGTCGCTCGCGGGGAAGTGCAGGCCCAGGAAGCTGTCCATGGCCTCGTCGCGGCTCTCCGCCAGCACCTCGCCATGCCAGTCCGCGTCGAAGCGGTACACCATCACCCGGTCGAAGCGGGTGAGCGCGCGCACCGCCTCCGCCGCCGCCTGGAGCAGCCCCTGGGGGCCCCGGGCGCGGGCCAGCGGCGTGAGGAGCAGGTCCACCATCCCCAGCGCCTCCTCCTCGTGGGCGCCCGGCGTGCCAGGCTCCAGGTCCAGCACCACCAGCCCGTCACTGCGGTGCGGAACGCCGGTGAAGAAGCGGCCCGCGGCCTCGAGGCGCAGCTGGCCGGAGGCCGGCTGGGACAGGGCCCGGGTGAGCAGGACGAGCGAGGAGGCGTGGAGGACGTCCGACAACGGCCGGCCCAGGAGTGCCTCCGGCGGGCGTCCCAGCAGGGCCTCGGTGTTGGCGCTCACCAGCCGCAGGGTGAAGTCCGGCTCCGAGAAGGCCAGCAACACCCCGTGGGGCTGGATGCCGCCCAGCAGGTGGATGGGCTCGCGCTCGCACTGCGAGAGCTCCACTTCAGAGACGGGAGGGCGCATCGACATGGGCCTCCCGAAGCCAGGCCTCGAAGGCCTCGAAGGTGTCCTGGGCACCCCGCACCACCCGGGGTGCCAGTGCCGGCTCCGGGCAGGCGCGCGTCAGGGCCTCGCCGAAGGCCTTCCACATGGGCCCCACGGCCTCGCCATAGGCCCGGAAGAAGGCGAACCCGCCCACGGCAGCACCCGCGAAGTGCCGGGTGAGGTGGCGCAGGATGAGCTGCCCCCCGAGCGTCGCGCCCTCCAGGACGTACAGGGCCCCGAGCGCCTCGGGCACCCCGGACAGGCAGGGCAGGCCCGGGTGACGGGGCAGACAGGCCAGCGAGGCATCGTCATGGCCGAGGGCCCGGAGGTCCTCCTCCAGCAGGGGCACCTTCCACCGCTCGGCGAGGCGCAGCCCGGGGATGCGGCCCTCCAGGCACGCGGCGAGGGAGGCTTCCACCGGGGCGTAGAGGCCATGGAGGGCCTCCAGGTGGCGCCGGTAGCCGGAGGGGGTGAGGTCCGGAGACAGCAGGCGCACCACGCGCTCGGCGCGCTCGTGGTGCGGGCGGGTCTCGGCCTTCAACGTCTGCAACAAGGAACGGGGCTCTGGTGTACGGGGCTCTGGTGAGAACAAGGCTTTTCCGAGCATGTCCATTGGCCGCGCACCGGGAAACGAGGATTGCGGCCGAGTGTCAACCCCAGGCCAGCCCGGAGAGCCGGCGGAGAGGCAGTCACCCCCTCGCCGCCCGGCCCGTCCTGTCGCGAACAGCGGATCCCTCCCAACCCTCAAGGGGTGTCACATGCTCCGCCACCGGCCCCATCGTCGTAGCAGACGTAGCCTGTCCGGCAGGTGCCCTGGCCTCCCACGCCCGTGCAGGTCGCGAAGCAGTAGGCCTCCGTGCCCTCGGTGTTGGCGTAGCACTTGGAGCCCACCGGGCAGGCGGCGGTGAGACACTCCCGCGTGCAGTACCCTCCCGGGTAGCCCTGCGAGGCCGTCACGCACAGGCCCCCGGTGCCACACTGCGCATCGCTGGTGCAGGACTGTCCCACCACCGGCTCGGGCGACTCCTCCACGGACCTGTAGGGCACCAGGGTGAAGCTGACGTCCTTGCTCACCTGGTCCTGCTTCACGTCGATGGCCTCGAACTCGGTGGCGTCACGCCAGAAGCCCACGCGCTCTCCCTCCTCGAAGAACTCGTTGTCCCCGTCATCGTCGATGGTGGCCAGCGCGTAGTAGGTCCGCGGAGGCAGGGAGAGGGAATAGGCATAGCCGCTCGCCGCCGGCACCAGGGCCACCCCCTCGTCGTCCACCTGCCACTCCCCGAGCAGCGTCTTGTAGGCGAAGGCGATGACGGCGTCCTTGTCCTGCGAGGCCCCCACCCGGAACTTCACCAGCACGTCGGCGGAGCCCGTTCCGGTGGTGGCTCGCAGGGAGAGCTGGGCCACGTAGCTGCCATCGGGCAGCGTGCCCGGGTTGACGCTCACCGTGAGGGGCACCGAGCCGTAGGCGGGAATCGACAACGTCCGGCTGGAGAGGGATACCGAGGAGGCCTGCGCGCCGGTGACACTCGCGCTGGCCTGGAGCGTGCCCCCGCCCAGGTTGCGCACCGAGAGCTGCTGGGAGCCCCCGCCGGAGAAGGAGAGCTGGGTGGAGCCCACCCCGAGCTTCGGCGCCACCTCGGTGCCGGAGGAGCCCTTGGCCCGCAGCACGGCGGCCTGGGCGTTGACGAGGCCGGCGCCACAACCCTCGGCGCACTGGCTGGAGGTGTCGGCCGTCTCCTTGAGGATGGCCTCCACCTGGGCGGCGGTGAGCGAGGGATTCACCGCCAGCATCAGCGCCACGATGCCCGCCACGTGCGGGGCCGCCATGCTCGTCCCGTTGTACCACTCGTAGGAGGGCTGGTTGCGGGCGTCCATCAGGGTGGAGAGCACGCCGTCCGGGTAGCTGTCGCCGTTGCGGTCCTCACTGGTCTGCCCGCCCGCGGCCATCACATCCACCGGAGGGCCATAGTTGGAGAAGCTGCTGCGCTTGCCGTTGAAGCGCACCGAGCCCACGCAGATGACGTTCTGCATGTTGCACGGGAAGGTGTTTGTGGCGTTCTGGTTCTCGTTGCCTGCGGCGATGACGAAGACGGAGCCCCGGGCCACGCCCGCGTTGACGATCTCCTGGACGGACTGGGGCACGCTCCCCGCTCCCCCCAGGCTCAGGTTGACGACGCGCGCGGGCGTGGGGTTGACGGGCACGCCGGGCACCGAGCCGCCCGAGGCCCAGTTCATCCCCGCGGCGATGTCCGCCAGCGAGCCGCCCGAGGCGCCCAGCACGCGCACCGGCTGCACCTTCCCCTTCCAGGTGACACCGGCCACGCCCAGCCCGTTGTTGGACACCGCGCCGATGGTGCCGGCCACGTGCGTGCCGTGGTACGAGGAGCCGCCGTTGGGCGAGTCCTTGCCCATGTCCGTCGGATCATTGTCGACGCCGTTGCCATCCCCCGCGTTGGCGGGGTCCGAGATGAGATCCATGCCCGCGATGACGCGGGAGTCCAGGTCCGGGTGCCGGACGATGCCGGTGTCCACCACCGCCACCACCATGGAGTCCAGGCCGGTGGTGATGTCCCAGGCTGCCGGCAGGTTCATGCCCGGGTAGTGCCACTGACGGGAGTAGAGCGGATCATTCGGAAGGGAGAAGGCCTTCACGCGCAGGTTGCTCTCCGCGTAACGCACCCCGGGCACCGCCGACAGCCGCTGGACGAGCGCGGTGTGCTCCGCGCTCGTCAGGGCGCCCACGGACCGCGCGTCCCCGGCGCCCGGCTGCGACTGAGCCTTCACCCCCGTGGGCTCGTAGCGGATGACGTGCAGGTGCTCGCTGACCCGGCCCCGGTGCACGGCGCGGTAGCCGGGCGCCCGCGCCCGCGCGAGGGCCGTCTCCACGGGCAGGTTCGCCTCGTCGAAGCGGACGATGACTTCTCCCAGGATGAGGGACTCCCGCGCCGGGAGCGGTCTTTCGGGAATGCCCGTACGCAGCACCCCCTTGGAGGCGAGGGCACCGACAACGGCCCGCGAGAGGCTCCGGTCCCCGGTCTCCAGCGGAGAGGGGGTGGTGCGCACGCTGGCCGACTGCCCCTGGAACGGAGTCAGCACGCCCTGCACCGTACCGGCGAGCTCGGGCGTGGGTGGATCTTCTTCGAGGATGGGACAAGCAGTGAGACTCAACAGCCCCAGGATGGCGAGACGACGGCGCATGAACGGCCCCCTGACCCGGAAGTGGGTCCACACCGGACGCTAGGGTGCCATGATGCGACGCGTCCAGCCCCAGACGCACCGGTGAAGCCCGCGCTCCTGGCGCTGGACCCGGTGAGAGCCTTCTCCCTACGATGCGCCCGCGGTCACTCACGGCGCAGCGCATCGAGGGGACACACCGGGTGAGCCATGGCATCGAGCTGGAGAACGTCACCCGCGTGGTGGAGGGGGAGACCCACCTCGCGGACATCCACCTGAAGCTCGAGCCTGGCGCCTTCCACATCCTGCTGGGCCGCACGCTGGCGGGGAAGACGTCGCTGCTGCGGCTGATGGCCGGGCTGGACAAGCCCACCACGGGGACGCTGCGGGCGGATGGGGCCGACGTGACGCGCGTGGACGTGCGCCACCGCAACGTGGCCATGGTGTACCAGCAATTCGTCAACTACCCTTCCCTCACCGTCTACGAGAACATCGCCTCGCCGCTGCGGCTGGCGGGGAAGCTGCGCGGGCCGGAGTTGGACAAGCGCGTGCGCGAGACGGCCGCCGCGCTCCGCCTGGAGCCCTACCTCCAGCGGCTGCCCGCGGAGCTGAGCGGCGGACAACAGCAGCGCACGGCCATGGCGCGCGCGCTGGCCAAGGACGCCTCGCTGCTGCTGCTGGACGAGCCCCTGGCCAACCTCGACTACAAGCTGCGCGAGGAGCTGCGCACGGAAATCCGCCAGCTCTTCCGCAACCGCCCCGCCGTGGTGGTGTACGCCACCACCGAGCCCACCGAGGCGCTGCTGCTCGGCGGGAAGACGTCGGTGCTCCACGAGGGCCGCCTCTTGCAGACGGGCCCGACGCTGGAGGTGTACCAGGCCCCCGCCACCGAACGCGTGGGCCGGATTTTCAGCGACCCGCAGATGAACCTGTGGGACGCCGAGCTCTCCGAGGAGGGAGCGCGCCTGTCGCCCGAGGTGGCCTTCCCGCTGTCCGGGCACCTGCGAGGGCTCGCGCCGGGGCGCTACCGGCTGGGGGTGCGCGCCCACCACGTGCGGCTGTCGCCCGGAGGCCCCGGAGACGTGCGCATCCCCGCGCACGTGGAGGTGGAGGAGGTGAGCGGCTCCGAGACGCTCGTGCACGCGGCGCACGCGGGGCTGGCGCTCACCGCGCAGGTGGAGGGCGTGCACCGGCACCCGTACGGCGCGCCGCTGGAGCTGTTCGTCCCGCCCTCCCGGATGTTCGTGTTCAGCCCCGAGGGCCGGTTGATGGCCGCGCCCCCCTTCTCCTCCGAGGCGCCCGCCCATGGCCAGGATTGAGCTTCGCGGCATCGCCCACGCCTACGTGCCCGCGCCCGCGTCCGAGCAGGACTACGCGCTGCGCCCCCTGGAGCTCGTCTGGGAGGACGGTGGCGCCTACGCGCTGCTGGGGCCGTCCGGGTGCGGGAAGACGACGCTGCTCAACATCATCTCCGGCCTGCTGAAGCCCACCCGGGGACAGGTGCTCTTCGACGGCGTGGACGTCACCGCGGCCCCGCCGCAGCGGCGCAACATCGCCCAGGTGTTCCAGTTCCCCGTCATCTACGACACGATGAGCGTCTCGGAGAACCTGGCCTTCCCGCTGCGCAACCGGGGCATGGGGGCCGCCGAGACACGGGCCCGGGTGGAGGAAGTCGCGGAGTTGCTGGAGCTCACCCCGGACCTGCGCATGCGGGCCAGCGGGCTGTCGGCGGACATGCGCCAGCGGATTTCGTTGGGCCGGGGGCTGGTGCGCCGGGACGTGGCGGCCATCCTCCTGGACGAGCCCCTGACGGTCATCGACCCGCACGTGAAGTGGCTGCTGCGCCGCAAGCTGAAGCAGGTGCACGAGCAGCTGAAGATGACGCTGGTGTACGTGACGCACGACCAGGTGGAGGCGCTGACGCTCGCGGACCGGGTGGTGGTGATGAACCAGGGGCGCGTGGTGCAGGTGGGCACGCCGCAGGAGCTCTTCGAGCGCCCGGCGGACACCTTCGTGGGCTACTTCATCGGCAGCCCGGGGATGAACCTGCTGCCGTGCACGGTGGAGGACGGCGCGGTGGTGGTGGAGGGGCAGCGGCTGCCGCTGGACGCGGGCGTGTGCGCGCGGGCGCGGGAGAACGGGGGCGAGCTGC
Source organism: Archangium sp. (assembly GCF_057119385.1). Classification (NCBI taxonomy): domain Bacteria; kingdom Pseudomonadati; phylum Myxococcota; class Myxococcia; order Myxococcales; family Archangiaceae; genus Archangium; species Archangium sp. The sequence goes on from NZ_DBNGVP010000033.1 coordinate 46,260, forward strand.
GGCTCGGCATCCGTCCCGAGTTCCTCCGGCGCGTCCCCGAGGGCACGCCGTCCTCGGTGCGCGTCGAGGTGACGCAGGTGGAGGACCTGGGGCGGCACAAGCTGGCCACCGCGCGGCTGGGGACGCAGGCGCTGAAGGTGCGGCTGCCCGAGGAGGAGCGGCTCGCGCCGGGCGAGGCCTGCTGGCTGGAGCTGCCGCCGCGCTGGACGACGCTGTACGCCGGAGGCCGAGCCATTCCATGAACAAGCCCACGAATCAGCGTGCCTGGCTGCTGGTGCTGCCGGTGCTGGTGGCCGTCGCCTTCAGCGCCATCATCCCGTTGATGACGGTGGTGAACTACTCGGTGCAGGACATCCTCGGCCCGGAGCAGCGGGTCTTCGTGGGCACCGAGTGGTTCCGCAAGGTGTTGAGGGACCCCGAGCTGCACGGAGCGCTGCGGCGGCAGCTCGGCTTCTCGCTGGCGGTGCTGGCCCTGGAGATTCCGCTAGGCGTGGCGCTCGCGCTGGTGCTGCCCAAGGAGGGCCGCGCCGCGTCCGTGTGCCTGGTGCTGCTGGGCCTGCCCCTGCTCATCCCCTTCAACGTGGTGGGCACCATCTGGCAGATCTTCGCCCGCGGGGACATCGGCCTCTTCGGCGTGCTCATCAACGCGCTCGGCTTCCCATACAACTACACGGCCAACGCGCTGGATGCCTGGCTCACGGTGCTGCTCATGGACGTCTGGCATTGGACGCCGCTGGTGGCCCTGCTCTGCTACGCGGGCCTGCGCGCCATCCCCGAGGCCTATTACCAGGCGGCCCGTATCGACGGCGCCTCGGCCTGGGCCACGTTCCGCTTCATCCAACTGCCCCGGCTGCGCGGCGTGCTGACCATCGCCGTGCTGCTGCGCTTCATGGACAGCTTCATGATCTACACCGAGCCCTTCGTCCTCACCGGCGGCGGACCCGGCAACGCCACCACCTTCCTGAGCCAGTACCTCACGCGGCTCGCGGTGGGCCAGTTCGACCTCGGCCCGGCGGCGGCCTTCTCGCTCGTGTACTTCCTCGTCATCCTGCTGCTCAGCTACATCTTCTACACGGCCATGACGGCGACGGCTGGCTCGAAGGAGGCGCGATGAGACGGCTCGCCGTGCCCCTCTACCTGCTGCTCAGCTTCATCCCCATCTACTGGCTGGTGGGCATGTCGCTGAAGACGAACGAGGAGATATTGGGCGGCTTCACGCTCTGGCCCCGGAATCCCACGTTCGCCAACTACGTCACCATCTTCACGGACCCGGACTGGAGCAACGGCTACCTCAACTCGCTCACGTACGTGGGCATCAACACCGTGCTCTCCGTGCTGCTGGCGCTGCCCGCGGCCTATGCCTTCTCGCGCTACCGCTTCCTCGGCGACTCGCACCTCTTCTTCTGGCTGCTGAGCAACCGCATGTCGCCCCCGGCCGTGTTCCTCCTCCCCTTCTTCCAGCTCTACTCGAGCATCGGCCTGTTCGACACGCCGTGGGCCGTGGCCCTGGCGCACATGCTCTTCACCGTGCCCCTGGCCGTGTGGATTCTCGAGGGCTTCATGTCCGGCGTGCCGCGGGAGATCGACGAGACGGCATACATCGACGGGTACAGCTTCCCCCGCTTCTTCCTGCGCATCTTCCTGCCGCTCATCCGCTCGGGCGTGGGCGTGACGGCGTTCTTCTGCTTCATGTTCAGCTGGGTGGAATTGCTGCTGGCGCGCACGCTGACGTCCGTGGAGGCCAAGCCCATCGTCGCCACCATGACGCGCACCGTGAGCGCCGCCGGCATGGACTGGGGCCTGCTCGCCGCCGCCGGAGTGCTGACGCTCGTGCCCGGCGCGGTCGTCATCTACTTCGTGCGCAACTACATCGCCAAGGGCTTCGCCCTGGGAAGGGTGTGAGCCCCCATGGACCTGGAATGGATGGCCTGGACCGCGCCCACGGCCGGCTTCTTCGTGGTCATCGTGCTGCTGCTCGCCGCCTATACCGTCTGGGGAATCCGCTCCCCTTCCCTGCCCCGCCGCGGCCTGCTGCCCATGGCCACCACCCGCGGAGACCGCCTCTTCGTGGGGCTCATGGGCAGCGCCTTCATCCACCTCGCATGGGTGGGGCTGACGGATGCCTCCGTCTGGTTCGCCTTGGGTCTGTCGTTGCTGTTCATGCTCTTCATTGCTCGCTGGGGGTAACCCGTTGAAGAACACGTTGAAGTGTGTGCTGGCACTGGCCGTGGCAGTCCCCATCGCCGGGTGCAAGAAGGAGTCGAAGCCAGAGGAAGGTGCGAAGCCCGCCGCCACCGCCCAGCAGCAGCAGGCGGACCTGGCCGCGCTGGAGAAGGCCGCCGAGAAGTGGGTGGACCAGGAGTTCCAGCCGAGCACCCTCACCCGGGAGCAGCAGCTCGCGGAGCTGAAGTGGTTCCGCGAGGCCGCCGCCCCCTACCGCGGGCAGACCATCAACGTGGTCTCGGAGACGATCGACACCCACGTCTACGAGGCCAAGACGATGGCCAAGGCCTTCGAGGAGATGACGGGCATCAAGGTCAAGCATGACCTCATCCAGGAAGGCGATGTCATCGAGAAGCTGCAGACCCAGATGCAGTCGGGCCGCAACATCTATGACATGTATGTGAATGACAGCGATCTGATTGGCACGCACGTGCGCTACGGGCATGTGATCCCGCTGTCGGACTTCATGGCGGGCGAGGGCAAGGACGTGACGCTGCCCACGCTCGACATCGACGACTTCATGGGGAAGAGCTTCGTCACCGGCCCGGACGGGAAGCTGTACCAGCTGCCGGACCAGCAGTTCGCCAACCTGTACTGGTTCCGCCAGGACTGGTTCAGCCGGCCGGACCTGCGCGAGCGCTTCAAGAAGAAGTACGGCTACGAGCTGGGCGTGCCGGTGAACTGGTCCGCCTACGAGGACATCGCCGAGTTCTTCACCCACGACGTGAAGGAGCTCGACGGCGTCCGGGTGTACGGCCACATGGACTACGGGAAGAAGGACCCGTCGCTGGGCTGGCGCTTCACGGACGCGTGGCTGTCCATGGCGGGCGTGGGAGACAAGGGCCTGCCCAACGGCAAGCCGGTGGACGAGTGGGGCATCCGCGTCGAGGGCTGCAACCCGGCGGGCGCCTCGGTGGCGCGCGGTGGCGAGACGAACGGCCCGGCCGCGGTGTACGCGCTGACGAAGTACATCGAGTGGCTGAAGAAGTACGCACCGCCCCAGGCGGCCGGCATGACGTTCTCCGAGGCGGGACCGGTCCCCGGCCAGGGCAACGTGGCGCAGCAGATCTTCTGGTACACGGCCTTCACGGCGCCGTTGACGAAGCCGGGGCTGCCGGTGGTGAACGCGGACGGAACGCCGAAGTGGCGCATGGCGCCCTCGCCGCACGGCCCGTACTGGCAGGACGGCATGAAGCTCGGCTACCAGGACACGGGCTCGTGGACGATGCTCAAGAGCACCCCGCTGGAGAAGCGGAAGGCGGCGTGGCTGTACGCGCAGTTCACGGTGGCGAAGACGACGTCGCTGAAGAAGTTCCTGGTGGGGCTGACGCCGGTGCGTGACTCGGACGTGCGCTCCGAGCACGTGACGAAGGTGGCGGACCGGTACGGCGGCCTGGTGGAGTTCTACCGGAGCCCGGCGCGCGTGGCGTGGACGCCCACGGGCACCAACGTGCCGGACTACCCGAAGCTGGCGCAGCTGTGGTGGCAGAACATCAGCCTGGCCGTCGAGGGCGAGAAGACGCCGCAGCAGGCCATGGACGCGCTGGCCGAGCAGATGGACGACGTACTGGGCCGGCTGGAGCGCGCGGGCATGCAGAACTGCCCGCCCAAGCTCAACCCGGTGAAGGAGGCGAGCTTCTGGCTGGACGCGCCGGGAGCGCCGCACGCGAAGCTCGCCAACGAGAAGCCCAAGGGCGAGACCGTGCCCTATGAGCAGCTGTTGCAGGCGTGGAAGGAAGGGCGCGCGAAGTAGCGCGTTGTCCGCAACGGCGAGGCGGCGGCCCTGGAAGACCCAGCCGCCGTCTCGTCGAGCCATCCGGCGCATGTGTAGTCACCACGCGTCTTGAGAACAATCCCGATGCGCATGATTGTGCTGCTCTCGCTATGGCTGACCATCCTCGAGGGCTGTGCGGCCGTATCCGGCCCCATGCGCCTGGGGCTCGATGCCAGCGATGAACATGGTTCTGAAATCGTAGCGCTCGGTCCCAAGTTCTTCCGCACGCCACGTATCCGCAACACCCCTTCTCTACCGGTCAAGCCTCCTCCCGCTGAGCAGCCCAAGCCGCAAGCCTCTCAGCCCAAGGCAACCCAGCAGCCCAAGCCCGCTGGCCCATCACCACTCACGAAGATCCTGGACCCGAAGGTCGCGCGCGAGAACTTCGACAAGGGTCAGGCGGAGGCCCGAACTGCCTTCCCCCATTTATTCGGGAAGCCGAAGCAGAAACACCACCTGCATCCCAAGTATCTCGGTGGTGTTGACGATGGGCCGACGGTTGATGTGGACCCCGCCTATCATCAACTCATTACCAATGCCTTCCGGCGCGAGCATCCCTATGGGCAGGAAATCCCCAGCCCCGCTCAACAGCAAGAGATCATGCGAAAGGTCTACGCAAAATATCCGCTCCCCGGGGTGCATTTCTAGACGCCATGCGTGAAACCATCGAAATCCGGATCTCCTCGGACAAAGCCCAGCACTTCCTTCCGCCAGGTGTTGGCGAGGATTGGGACATCACCCGCCGGCTCGAACTGGACGTGGATGACCCACTGGTCGAGGCCATTCGCAAGCACGAGCAGGAAGAGCACCGCCAGGGAACGACGATGGTTACCTTCTGGCAGGTGCGCCGCCGCTATTCACAGCGCGAGCTACAATCCGCCGAGCTGCTCTGGATGAGGGTCCGGCCCTTCTTCGAGCCCACGGGCGAGGAGTGCGGCACCCGCTATGACGAGTCCCAGGCATGCGCCACCTGTGGATCCGGCGCACGGCAGGTCTCCGAGCTGCGGCTCGACCTCAAACGCATCCCCAAGGGGCGGGACATCGCGCAGACGCTCGGGGGTGAACTCGTGGTTTCCTCGCGACTGGCCGAAGCACTGCGTGCGCACGGCATCACGGGGATGGAATTGCGGCCCGTACTGGGAAAGCAGGGCGAGCGGAGCAAGGCATGGCGGCAGCTCGTCATTCCCTCGTGTTCATTGGAAGTGGCCGCACCCACCCGGGTCGGCAACAGCTTCTTCGCGCCAGAGCCCGATACGGCTCGCTGCCCCAAGGGACACGTCCTGGGACTCCGTGTGCTCTCCGAGGTCTACGTTTCTCGGTCGAGTCTCGACGGAAATGATTGGGCGTGCACCCGTCAGCGAGTCGGTCTGCGGCAGGGCCTGTTCCGTACCCAACCGCTGATACTCATTTCTCAGCGTCTATACCGTTTGCTCTCGGAGATGAAGGTCCGACGCTTCGATGTAGAAGTGGCCTGGCTCTCCCCCATAGCTCTGGCAGTACGCCGTTCTGCCGAGAGAAAGTAGATTTCATGACACTACATCAGTAAGTGCCTGGGCAGTTGTTGTGCGCTATGCTCTACAGAGTTCCTTCTACACGAGGTCATCCTTGGACTGGCAAAAGTTGCTCTCGACAAAGCGCCTCAGGAATGACGGCACACTCCTGGAGAAGACCGAGGAGCCCGAGCGCAGCGCATTCGAGCGAGACTGGGATCGGATCCTCTTCTCTACGGCATTCCGCCGTATGCACGACAAGACGCAGGTGTTCCCATTGCCCGAGGACGATGTCGTCCACTCGCGACTGACCCACAGCTTGGAAGCGGCCTCGGTGGGGCGGTCGCTTGGAATCGCGGTCGGGAAGCGGATCCGAGAGAGAGACCAGTTGCCTGAGCGGTTCCCGCAGGATGTGGGTGCAGTTGTTGCTGCCGCATGCTTGGCTCACGACATCGGGAACCCTCCCTTCGGACACAGCGGTGAGTCCGCGATTGCTTCCTTCTTCGAGCACGGTGATGGACAGCAATTCCTAACCAATCTCACCGGCCGCGAGCGCATGGACCTCTTGAAGTTCGAGGGCAACGCGCAAGGGTTCAGACTGTTGTCCCGCCTCCAGCTTGAAGGAGACGGGGGCATGCAACTGACTGCAGCGACGCTTGCTACATTCACCAAGTACCCAAGAGAGTCACACAAAGCGCTGGAGCTCTCCAACGAGAACAAGAACTCACTGCGAGCGGACTTGAAGAAGCACGGTTTCAACCAATCGGAGGCACCCTTGTTTCGGCTGGTGGCTGACGAGGTTGGCTTGGTACCGCAACAGCCCAGCTTCGATGGCTTGGCCTGGACACGACACCCTCTTGCGTTTCTGGTCGAGGCTGCAGACGATATTTGTTACTCCATCCTTGACATCGAGGACGGGGTGCGGCTCGGCTACGTCGCGGCAGAAGCCGCCGAATCAGTCCTCCTCCCAGTAGTCCGGAAAGTCTCGGGGTTCAAAGAGGACGAATACAAGCGAACCGAGGACAAGCGCAGCGCCATTGGATATCTGCGCGCCATGGCAGTTGGTCAGTTCCTAAGGGAATGCGTCGAGGCATTCATGGCCAATGAGCCCCAAATACTCGAGGGGAAGTTCGAGCGCTCTCTGTCAAAGGTTATTCCCTCCGCAAGTGACTTGCAGCAACTGCAGCAACTCGCTCAAGCAAAGTGCTACAAGGCCACGAGCGTACTGGAGATTGAACTCGCTGGATACGAAGCGCTGGGTGGGCTTCTTTCGTCCTTCGTCGTTGCTGCGATGAAGGAAAAGCCCTCGCAGCGAGATGAAAAGCTGGTTGCGCTAATGGAGCAAAGGGCCGGCAAGAAAAGCTTCTCGTCCACGTATCACCGACTCCTTCGGGTGACAGACTACGTCAGTGGGATGACTGACCGCTATGCTCTCTCTCTATTCCGGCGGATTAGTGGAATCTCCGTTCCAGGGCGCGCACTCTAATCCCCTTCAGGTAGATCCGCGAAGGACGCTCCTGGGAAACTGCACTGACAACTTGCTCGCGGCAATTTCCCTTTTCCCAAGGGACGAGGGGGGCATCAATCCCCATCAGGTACGCCTGTAAAGGTGTGTCCCCAAGAGCATGCGCCGCCCCCCTCTTTGACACAATCCCCATCGCAAGCAGCTCCACCCTGGGAGTCCAAGCATGAAGACCTGTCTGCTCCTCATGGGAGCCGTCCTTCTTGCGAGCGGATGCAGTCATGAAAGCAGCGCGGTCCGCCAGGTGCCGGGTACACCTCAGGCAACGGACACGGCTGATGAGAGCTGCAACACGGTCTCCGCTCGGATCTGGGCTCTCATCAACAACGGCCAGTTCGCAGAGGCGCAAGTCCTGATTGCCGAGGCAAAAGCATCGGGACTCATCGCTGCCCCAATGGCCGCGCGAATGTTGGACAGGATCTCCTTGCTGAATATGCGGGTGGGACAGCTTCCCGCCACGCTTCAGCGTGCGCGCAATTTTCCCTCACAACTCAAGGACTACACGCTCTTCGAAGTCAAACAAATGCTGGAGCGGGAAGACTTCAGCCTGGCGACCAAGGCGCAGCTCAATAGTGTGGTCAAGATTCTTCAGAATCCAAAACGGCTGATGGAGAAGCTGTAGGGGCAACCTCATGACACATCTCAGCGTGGACGAACTGGTCAAGAGATTCGAGGCAGCCAGAAAAGCCGGTGAGCACGAGCGAGGAAACCGGGAGCAACTGAGACTGCTTCGCGAGCTCGCGGAAGAATGTCCTGCCTTCACCCCCAACCTTCTCTACCTGGCCCGGGTACAACAGGTCATCGACCAACCCGGCAGAAACCCGGAGGAGGTATTCTCTGAAATCCAGCGCCTCCTCGAACTGGCCATCCTGGGTTCGAACCGTGGCGCTCCCGTCATTCTGGAGCTGGGTAATTTCCTGGATACCTTCCAGAACGATCCACTGGGAGCGATGAAGCTCTACGAAGAAGGGGAACAGAAGGCATTGGCCATACTCGAGGATGCGTGGTTCTTCAAACTCAGATATTGGAATCTCGAGCGGACGAAAGAATCCCTGGAAAAAGCCCTTCGACTCTGTGCCCTGGTGGAGCAAGTCTTCCCCGAGCCCAACACCTATCTCGAGGATGAAATACAGACCACGAAGCGCCTCGCCGCACTGGAGGGATTGCTCCCTGACCCGAACAGTTCGCCCGGATGAGGTCAGTTGGTCTGGGCCGTCTCGCCAGGGCTGGACTCCTCCACCCCATCCTCGTCGTCTCCCCGCGCGTCGAAGCCCTGCGGCACTCCGTCCACATAGGTGACGACGTTGCCCACCGTCGCCGGCACTCGCGGGCCCGGCGTCACCACTCCCGTGAGGTTGAGTGGATCCACCGCCGAGAGCTGCACCCTCACTCCCGAGGGCGCCTGCCGCCGCACTGCTCGCGCGACGTCCACCGCCTCTGGCAAAGCGAACTGCTCTCCCACGAAGCCCGCCACGAAGCGGCCTCCGCGGATTTCTCCTCGCGCCTCCATCCGCCGGTACACGTACAGCAGCTCGCGCCACGTGGGCGCCAATGACTCGCGCATCACCAGGTCCCTCCAGACGATGCCGTAACGCTGGAGGAACAGCCGGGCCAGTGACTCCCGGACTTCCTCCTCCGCCTTCGGCTCCGAGGGCACCAGCAGGCTCCAGCGGCCCGGGCCTCCTCGCTGCAACAGCTTCTGGCGCTTGCGCTGCGCCGGGCTCTGCAGCACTCGCAGGTTCTGCACCGCGTCCGCTGTGACGAGGCCTCGCGCCACGAGTTCCCACAGCGCGTCCTCCACCTCCGCGGGCAGCCGGCGCGAGCGCGAGCACAGGTCGTTGAAGAAGCACGCGCCTCGCTGCTCCAGCACCGCCACCACGTCCCTCGCCGGCCCCGACAGGTCCGGTGGCACCCAGACGCCCCCGTCCGACAGCACCGCGTTCGGCCTCGCCGCCGAGAGCATCCAGTCCAGGTCCTCTCGCCGCACGAAGGTCAGGCTCGCGTTGCGGTTCGGTGTCGCCGCTCGCGAGCGGGTGGGCTCGGGCTCGGGGGGCGTGGCCGGGGCTCCCCGGCGCGGGCCGGGCGCGGGCTTCGCGTCCTTCTGGGTGAGGCGTCCCCAGGCCACCTCGCCCGAGTAGCAGGCCCGCTCCAGCAGGTCTCCCAGGTAGCCCTTCATCCGCGCGGGCAACAGGTAGCGCTCCCACGCCGAGGCCGGCGCTTCGTAACCCTGCAGCAGGGTGATCGCCTTCGAGAGGCCCGTCGAGCCTCGCAGCGCGTCCAGTTCCTCCAGGTGGTGCCACCGGAAGAGGAAGCGCATGAAGTCCTGGGCACTGAGTGGCTCGATCTCCTTGCGCAGGCGTCCCACCGTCAGCCGGTGGATTCGCTGGAGGAGACGGCGATCGCACCACTCCACCACGGCCGGGGTGGAACCCGGGATCTCCGACACCCTCACCCCGTCCCTCTCCCGGAGGGAGAGGGGATCTGTCCTTGGTTGAGGATGTGATTGGGGCTGTGATTGAGGCTTTGATTGGGGCTGTGACTGTTGTTCCTGGTGAGGGATGAAGGGGCGGAACCGGCCTCGCAGGATTCCTCCCGTCGCCTCCAACTGGTGCAACGACAGGAAGACCTCGGACTCGTCCAGCGCCGTCTGCTCCGCCAGCTCTCCCGCCGTCGTCGGCCCCAACAGCTCCATCCACCCTCGCACCACCTGCTGCACCGCCGCGTCCCGCTCCACCGGCTTGTCCCCCGGCAACGGCTGCAGCTCCGGCTGCAATGGCACCTCGGGGAAGAGCGCCCGGATCGCCCCCTGTCGCTCCGCCGGCACCAGGAACCGCCTCCCTCCCACTTCCAGCCATGCCACCCGCCGCTGCGCCAGCAGGCTCGAGACGAAGCGCCCTGGCACCTCCGCCTCTGGCAACAGCACCAGTTGCAGCAGCGCGTCGTGCAGCTCGTCCTCGTCCCGCATCGGCGGCGCCGCGTCCCGCACCACCTGGTCGATGGCGTCCGCGTCCAGCGCTCCGAACGACGCCGCGTCCTCCGCCGGCAAGGTCCGCCGCAGCACCACGTTGCGCACCCGCCGCTCCTCCGCCGGTGCGTCGTCCAGGAACGTGTACGGCTGGCTGTTCACCATCTGGTGCGCGAACAGGCTCGGCTCCGGCACGTCCTTCGCCACCAGCTTGATGCGCCCGTCCTTCATCCGCCTCAGCACCTCGCGCAGGCCGTCGATGTCCATCGCCTCGCGCAGGCAGTCCTCCATCGTCTGCTTCACCAGCGGATGGTCCGGCAGCTCGACGTCCGCCCCTCCATGGTTGTCCTGACACCCCACCTGTGCCGGGAACACCGCCGCCAGCAGGTCCTCGCTCCTCGCCCGCTGGAGGTTCGGCGCCACCCGCTTCCCCCCCGAGAACCGCGACAGCGACAGCGCCCGCGTCGCGTTCCACCGGAACCGCGTCCCGAACAGCGGCACCTGCAGCACCGCCTGCACCAGCACCTCCTCCACGTTCTCCGGATTCAGGAACTGGAAGATGTCCTCCAATGGGAACGAGTGCTGCTCGCCCAGCGACAACAGCAGCCCGTCCTCCGTCGCCGCCGCCTGCAGCTCGAAGTCGAACGTGCGGCAGAAGCGCTTGCGCAACGCCAGGCCCCACGCCCGGTTCACCCGGCTCCCGAACGGCGCGTGGAGGATGAGCTGCATCCCTCCCGCCTCGTCGAAGAAGCGCTCGGCGACGATCGTGGTGTGGCTCGGCACCGTGCCCAGTACCTGCTGCCCCGCCCTCAGGTACGCCAGCAGCGCGTCCACCGCTGGCGGCGGCACCCTCAGCTCCTTCTCCAGGAACAGCGCCGCGTCCTTCCGCGCCGTCAGCTCCTCGCGCAGCCGCCCCACGTGGAAGCTCAGCTCGTCCGTGCGGCCCGGCGCCTCGCCTCGCCAGAACGGCACCGTCGGCGGCTGCCCGTGCGCGTTCTCCACCATCACCGACGCCCCCATCACCCGTTGAATCCTCCACGCCGTCGTCCCCAGCAGGAAGATGTCCCCCGGCGTCGACTCCACCGCGAAGTCCTCGTCCAGCGTCCCCACCACCTTCCCCTCCGGCTCCGCCACCACGTTGAAGGTGAACGTGTCCGGAATCGCTCCTCCATTCGTGAGCGCCGTGATTCGCACGCCCCGCCGCGCCTTCAGCCGCTGGTTCACCCGGTCCCGGTGCAGGTGCACCCCCGCCCGCCCCCGCCTCAGCGACACGCCCTCCGAGAGCGTCTCCAGCACCTTCTCGTACTCCTCGTACGTCAGGCTCCGGTACGGGTACGCCCGGCGGAACAGGCTGTACAGCGCCCGCTCGTCCCACTCCTCGCACGCGCACGCCGCCACCACCTGCTGCGCCAGCACGTCCAGCGGCTTCTCCGGAATCCGCACCGCGTCCAGGTCCCCCTCGCGCACCGCGTTCAGCAAGCCGACGCACTCCATCAGCTCGTCGCGCGTCATCGCGATGAGGATGCCCTTCGAGATGCCTCCCTTGTAGTGGCCCGCTCGGCCCACCCGCTGCAACAGCACCGAGATGGAGCGCGTCGTCCCCAGCTGCACCACCAGGTCCACGTTGCCCACGTCGATGCCCAGCTCGAGCGACGCCGTGGCCACCATCACCGAGAGCTGCCCCTCCTTCAGCCGCTCCTCCGCCGACAGCCGCATCTCCCTCGACATGCTGCCGTGGTGCGCCGCGACCTTGTCCACACCCAGCCGCTCGCCCAGGTCGTGCGCCACCCGCTCCGCCATCTTCCGCGTGTTCACGAAGACGAGCGTCGTGCGGTGCTCCCCCGCCAGCTGCACCAGCCGGTCATACACCTGGCCCCACATCTCGTTCGTGGCCAGCGAGCCCAGCTCCGCGTCAGGAATCTCCACCCTCAAATCCCACGGCCGCTGGTGCCCCACCTGCACCAGCCGGCACTCCGCCGCCCGCTCCCCCGTCAGGAAGCCGGCGATGGCCTCCAGCGGCTTCTGCGTCGCCGACAGGCCGATGAGCTGCGGCCTCACCTCCGTGAGCGCCTTCAACCGCTCCAGCGACAGCGCGAAGTGGCTGCCCCGCTTGTCCCTCGCCAGTGCGTGGATCTCATCCACGATGACCGTGCGCACCGAGCGCAGCGTGGCCCTCGCCCGGTCCGCCGTCAGGTACAGGTAGATGGACTCTGGGGTGGTGATGAGGATGTGGGGCGGCCGGCGCACCATCTGCGCACGCTCGGACGCCGAGGTGTCCCCCGTGCGCACCTGCACCCGCAGCTCCTGCGGCGAGAAGCCCGCCGCCCGCGCCCGCTGCATCAGCTCCTCCAACGGCTGCAGCAGGTTCTTCTGCACGTCGTTGCCCAGGGCCTTCAGCGGCGACACGTAGAGCACCTGCGTCCGGTCCTCCAGGCTCCCTTCCAGGGCGAGGCGGAACAGCCGGTCCAGGGCCGCCAGGAAGGCCGTGAGCGTCTTGCCGCTGCCCGTGGGGGCGGCGATCAGCACGTCCTGCTGGGCCTGGATGAGGGGCCAGCCCTCCACCTGAGGGCGCGAGGGCTCGCCGAGCCGCTCGGTGAACCACCGCTGGACCACCGGGTGGAACGGCTCGAGGGCCGGGTGCACGGGCTTCTGGGACGACGTGGCGAAATCGAGGGCAATCTGGGGGGCCATGGCGCGCTCTCCCTCAGACTGAACACCGGTTTAGGAGGGCCGTCAATGCGCACGCCCGCCCCAGGGGTGGGCGGCCGTCGGGAAGTGGGAGCGATGGAGAGCCCGGGCTGCGGGCTCCTCGAAGGGGGTTAGAGAGGCAGGTTTTCAGGCTCGGGTGTGAAGAGCGCGTGAAAGAGCGTGGTCTCGGGCGGCTCCTTGAAATGCACAATCAACGGGACCCGGATTTCGGCGCTCTCGCGGGGAAGGGCCTCGGCCCTGTACCTCGCCTCGATCTTCCTCGCAATCACCTCCGCAGGGGCCTGCATCTCGGGCGGAAGTGGATCGAAAAAGACCCTGGCGGAACCGCGCACGTCTCGACCCTTGTAGTCGTACTGCACGCCATAAACGGTATAGACAGGCGCCAGAACGCTCAGGCAGCCGACCACCGTCCAGAGGCGCGATCGCGGCTCGTCATCGTATGGGTCCGAGGACACGGGTTCCTGGTTCGTATACACCATGCATTTGAAGCAGGGATCACAGGTGGCTGTGGGATGCCCGATGTTGAGGTGCGGCAGTTCCACTCGGAGCTCGTCCATGAGCGCGCGCCACTGATCGAGATTCTTGAGTGCCTGTTTCCACACGGCATGGAACCTCTTCAGCTCAGGGCTCCTTTCCAGCTTATCGTCAAATTCATGGTCTGAACGCCAGTACTGCCGGACAACAGCCAGCAATTCTTCCGCCGAAATGGGCATGGGCCTAGAAGTCAACTCGAATGGGACTTGTTTCCTCTTCGCACAAAACCGTCACCTTCGCGCCCCGCACGGCGCGATTCAGGACCTCGTGAAACATTTTCCTGAATTGCGTGCAGACAAGCCCAGGAAGCGGAGAGGCAGGGGCGGCAAGCACCTCTCGCAACGCCTGGTTGGCGCAATCGGCGGCAAGCCGCTGAGCAAGCGGCTCGGAGATCAATCCGACGTCTCTGTGCTCGATTGGCATTTCAACACCGAAGTTACAGAAATAGGGCTCCAGGGTCGATTGATTGATGACGGTCGCATGGATACACGCGGCCCGCCAGCCACCTGGCCCCGCTCCAGTTTTCTCGACAATGGTGGTGAATTGGAAGTGGCTCGGCTGGTAATGATTGATGCTGCAGCCCGAGAGGGCAGGCAGAACCACCACGAGCCAGCGCGGGAATGCGGACAGCCACGTGAGTCGCGTTGAAATGCCCACGGCACCACCTCGGCTCGAGGAGGAACAGCCAGTACCCGACGCAGACTACATCGGGGCCCACGCGGCACCCTGCACAAAGACTGTACGCGGGTTCAGCACCGCACAGCCGGCGCGGGGACTGTTCGCTCCGCATCCATTCAGCAGGAGGCCAGGGGAGGCCCCCCGCCCACCCGCGGGGAGAGTCCGTGCTTGGCGCTTCGTCAGCGAGACGGCCGCCTTCGAGGAGCGGATGCTCTCCTTCATGGAGTGCATGCCGGACCCGTTCCTCGCGTTGGACAGGCAGTGCCGCTTTGGCTGACCCACGCGCGGGCCCGGCGCTCGCGTGCTCAGCCATCACGGACGGAGCGCATGCGTCGCGCGCGCGGTGTCTCCCCCGTCTCGCGGCGGAAAACGCGCCGGAACGCGGCCGGGTCGGCGTAACCGACACGAGCCGCCACCTCGTCGACCGGGTGCCGCGTCGTCTCGAGCAGGTGGACCGCCTGGGCGACCCGCAGTCGTTGTGCGAACCGTTGGGGCGTCATCCCCAGCCCCTTCGCCACCCTTCGCGCGAGCGTGCGGGGGGACGTGGCCGTGGCGCGAGCCATCTCGTGGAGGGTGCTCTGCCGTTCGATGTTGGCCGTCACGAATGACTCGAGCTGACGAATCACCGGGTCCGAGCTGCCGAGATGCTCCAGCACCATGTAGCGCGCCTGCGACGCGCGCTCGTCGAGGACGAGATACCGGGCGACCGTGTGCGCGACCGAGGGGCTCGAGGTGGAGGCCAGGATCGCCAGCATGAGATCGGCGTGCGCGAACGCGGAGCCCGCGGTGAAGACGCCGCCGGACTCGACCACCATGCGATCCGAGCGCAGCGTCACGCGCGGGAAGCGCTGGGTGAACACCGGACCCAGCCACTAGGTGGTCGTCGCCCGCCGGCCATCGAGCACACGCGCGGACGCGAGAACGAACGTCGCCGAGCAGGACGCGGCGACGAGCACCCCCTTCGCGGCCGCGCGCGCCACCAGCTCCACACCACGCACGATGTCCGGGCGCTCGAGCGCGGCGGAGAGCTCGGGCGCCGTCGCCATCCCGAGCCCGGGTAGCACCAGGACATCACCCGCCCCCATTCCTCGTAGAGCCGGAGCGCCATCCACCGCGAGCGTGCGTCCCGCCGCCGTGCGGACAGGCTCCCCATCCATCGACACCACACGCTGGCGCGGCGCCTGGCGGCCCTTGGGGAGCGCCACGAGCCCCGCCCGCACCACCCGCGCCGCGGCTCCCACGATGTCGAGCGCCACGCCCATCGGACCATCCGCGACTCCGTCGAAGACCAGGTGAGTGATCATCATCTGGCAAGCCTAGACCGAAGATTGTCAGTCCTGCCACTTGGGCGCGTGGACCCAAAGCGCCATCCTCTTCTCATGCTCAAACAACCCATGGCGGATGAGCCGCTCGACGATTTCGAGCGCCGCTCCATCACACTGCTCGGCAACACCAAGGGGGTCTACGTCGCCGGCACCGGCCCGGCGGTGATCGTCATGGCGGAGATGCCAGGCATCAGCCCGCACGTCGCCCGCTTCAGCCGCTGGGTCCGGGACTCTGGCTTCACCGTCTACATGCCGTCGCTCTTCGGGCGCGACGGTGCATTCCCGGATGCGGAGGAGGGAGCGGCCGTGCTCCAGCGCGCGTGCGTCAGCGCCGAGTTCCGCGCGTTCGCGGCGAATGAATCGAGTCCCGTCACGCGGTGGCTGCGCGCACTGGCGAGCCTCGCCCACGAGCAGTGCGGCGGCCGGGGCGTGGGGGCCATCGGGATGTGCTTCACCGGCAACTTCGCGCTCAGCATGATGCTCGAGCCCTCGATGCTCGCCCCGGTGCTCTGCCAACCCTCGCTGCCGCTGAACAATCCAGGGGAAATCCAGATCGCCCCCGAGGAGCTCGCTCGCGTGAAGGAGCGTCTGGAGCGCGAGGACCTGACGGTGATGGGCTACCGGTTCGCGGGGGATCGGTTCTGCACGGCGCAACGCTTCGCGGCCTACACCGCCGCGCTCGGGGACCGCTTCGTCGCGAAGGTCCTCCCCGATGAGGCGGCGAATCCCGAGCCCCCGCCCTTCTTCAAACGCGTCGTCGGTGGCCCCCACAGCGTGGTGACGGCGCACCTCATCGACGCGGCGGGAGAGCCGACCCTCGCCGCACGGGATGAGATCCTCTCGTTCTTCGCGCGCCGCCTGGCCGCCTGAAGCTCAGCGCCGCGTCAGCCCCACCGCGGCCGGCCGGGTGGCGGCGTGCGTCCAGGTGAGCCGGAAGGTGGCCGCCGTGCCATCGAAGGCCACCGGGTGCACGGAGATGTCCCCCGCCCCCGCCGCGCGCAGCGTCTCGGCGAGGAAGCCACAGGCGAAGAAGGGGTTGTCCGCGGCCACGTCCTTCATCCACAGCGTGGCCGCGTGCGTGCCCAGCTCCTCCACCCGCACCTCGTTGAAGTTGTTGCCCGCCCGCACGTTGTGCGGCACGCGCTCCAGCGTGTGCCTCGGCCCCAGCCGCGTCACCAGCGACATGCTCGCCCGGCCCTGCGCCGTCTGCCGGAAGCCCTGCAGGTAGCGCTCGCCCAGGCCGCACCACGCCTCCTGGGGCGGGGCCGCCGGGAAGACGTCGCTCACCGCCACCCGTAGGAAGGCCTTCCACAGTTCCAGCGGGTAGGCCGGCCGCAAGGGCTCGTTCAAATCCAGCCCCACGTCCTTCAGCCGGCGCCGCCCCTCCCGCGTCAGGTGCGGTCCCAGCGCGCGCACGAAGAGGGCATCCACGGACTGCGCGAAGACGAGTTTCTCGGTGGTCAGCGTGGGGAGCATGCCCGCAGGGTGACAATTCCCCCCGACTTCCGGCCATGCCCCCTCTCGCGAATCTGTGCGCTGGTGGAAACTCGGTCAGCCCGGAAGGTCCCGGATTGTCCGGTGGCGCGCAGCCGCCCTGTTCACACCTGCATCTTCAGCCGCGTCTCCTGCACCTCGGCCGAGGTGGCCACCTTCTCGCGCTCGGCCTGGCGCAGCAGGCGGAGGATGGGCGGGCCGAGCACGTCCACCTCGGTGGAGGCGAACGTCTCGGTGCCGAAGCGGCGGATGGTCTCCGTCTGGCGCTCGAGGATGCGGGCGTCCTGCCCGAAGATGTGCAGGGCCACCGGGGTGATGAAGGGCTTCACCAGCCAGTGCGGCAGCGGCATGCGGAAGGTGACGACGGCGTACACCAGCGTGTCCCAGTCGTCCGCGGGCGTCATCGCCGAGGTGATGATGACGTGGCTGTCGTCCCCGAGCCGGTACTCCACCTGGGCGATGGACGGCAGCAGGAAGCGGTCGAAGTGCTGCACCACGCCGCCGCCCGGGGCCAGCAGCCGCGCGGCGAGGCCCTCGGGACGGGGCTCGCCGATGTACTCGGCCTCCACCCGGTCCGCGCCCCGGCGCACCACCACCTCGATTTCATTCTTCTTCTTCTCGGTGCGGAACAGCCCTCCGTGGAGGAAGGACGTGTGGGGCACGTCCAGCGTGTTCTCCAGCAGGGAGTGCAGCGAGCCCTTCGCGCGCAGGGTGCGGCGCACGGTGCTGTAGCCGTGGGCGTCCAGCAGGGGGAAGCGGTAGGGCTCGTGCGTGGGCTCGACGCCGGGGGTGGAGTACACCCAGACGAAGCCCTCCTGCTCGCGCGTGGCATGCCAGGCGGCGCAGCGGGACTTCGCGCCGGGCTCGCCCATGAGGCCGGGGATGGCGCGGCACTGGCCCGCCGTGTCGAAGCGCCAGCCGTGGTAGCCACACTGGAGCTGGCCACCCACCACCTTGCCCAGGGACAGGGGCACGTTGCGATGGGGGCAGCGGTCCACCAGCGCCGCGGGCTTGCCGGCCTCGTTGCGGAAGAGCACGAGCGGCGTGCCCTGCAGCGTGCGCGCGAGCGGCTTGCGCCCCAGCTCGCGCGAGGCGCAGAGGATGAACCAGCTCTGGGGGAGCCGGACCACCGAGACGAGTCCTGACGGCGCGGCCGGGCCACGCCCTTCCTCACGAGAAGAAAACATGGCCCCACTCTAATGGGATGCCTGGGGAGTGCACGCTTCCTGGTGGCTCAGTGGTGCCCCCCGGCCGGCGCGAGGCGGACGTACACCATGCCGCCCACGGGGGTGCGGCTGCCGTAGAAGGACGCGAGCCCCTCGGGCACCAGGTTCAGCGCACCGCGCACGCCCACGCCCGGCCGCACCGGACCGAAGGGACCGAGGTTGTAGACGTAGCCCAGCACGAGGTTGCCCACGTCGAAGACGGAGTGCTCCAGCGGCTCGGGGAGCACCAGGTCGTGCCCCGCCTTCTGGACGTACTCCGCCCGCCCGAAGACGACGTGGTGCCCGTCCAGGGCCAGGCTGCTCTCCAGCAGGAAGGAGCTGGTGGGCGCCTCCTCTTCCTCGAGGTTGCGGCCGAAGACGGCCGTGGTCGCCCAGAAGCCATTGCTCCCGAAGGGCGCGTGGTACGTGGCCGACGCGGTGAGCCGGTGCACCGACACGTCCGGCTCGAGCAGCTCGGGACTCTTCAGGTAGCCGTAGGACACCTGCGCGCTCACCCGCGCCGTGGGGTTGGCCGACAGCCGCAGGGAGAACGAGTCCGGCGCCCGCAGGTCCAGGCCGTAGCGGTTCTCGTCGGGCTCGCGGCCGTTGAACCAGGAGAGCTCCAGCTTCGCCTTCGGCGTGAGGATGCCCGCGGTCAGCACCCCGAAGGAGATGTGCGTGGAGTCCTGCCAGTGGTGCCCCAACACGGCCAGCGGGTCGTACCAGCCCGACACCCGGTGCGGAAAGGCCACCGGGCCCAGCGCCGGCTCGCCCGCGGGCGCCGCGTAGAGCATCAGCCCCCACGTGTCCGAGAAGTAGTGCGAGTACGAGAGCGCCAGCTCCATGAAGAGGTCATGCGGGTGCTGGCGGTCCCGCAGCGGCTCGCCCTCGAAGCTCTCTCCCGTCTGGAGCAGCAGGGGGTAGCCACCGTTCGCGCCCGCGGTGAAGGGCTCGGGGCTCAACATGACGCTCGCGACGAGCTGCCCCGAGGGCAGCTCCCGGTTCGCCATGAGCATCAGCCAGCCGATTCCCGCGAACGCGTCGTCTCCCCGGGGCCCGCCCTGCACGTCGTAGCCGCCGAAGAGCAGGCCCTGGAACATGAGGCCCCAGCCCGCCACCTCCCCATGCAACATGGATGGGGGGATGAGGTCCGGCTGCCAGGACGTGCCCGAGCCCCGCCGCATCAGGGGGATGTCCCGGAGCGACTGGACCTCGCGCGCCTCGTGTCCCATGTGCCCCATGTGGCCCATGTGTCCGGTGTCGTGCCCACCCTGGGCCGGAGGCTCCGCGTGAGTGTCGTGCCCGTGCTCCGCCTCCTGTGCTCCGACGGGGAAGGCCAGGAACAGACCCAGGGAGAGCAACAGCGTGCGCATATTCCACCTCGCCCCTGGGAGGCTGGTGCTCGTCCCGTCGAAGTGGGAGCGACACGCTCCACCGTCAGCCCGTGGAGGGAGCGGGCGGACAGACGCCTCCCGCCGTCCTCGCAGGCTCCCTCTTGGCGATGTTCAGTGTTCGGTGCTGTCAGCGAAGTGACACGTCAAAGCTTCAGCTTTCGCAGACGCAGCGCGTTGCCGATGACCGACACCGACGAGAGGCTCATCGCCGCCGCCGCGAGCATGGGGCTCAGCAGCCACCCGAAGAAGGGGTACAGCACGCCCGCGGCGATGGGCACGCCCAGGGTGTTGTAGACGAAGGCGAAGAAGAGGTTCTGCCGGATGTTGCGCAGCGTGCCCCGGCTCAGCCCGCGCGCCCGGGCAATGCCTCTCAAGTCACCCTTCACCAGCGTCACCGAGGCGCTCTCCATCGCGATGTCCGTCCCCGTCCCCATCGCGATGCCCACGTCCGCCTGCGCCAGCGCGGGTGCGTCGTTCACGCCGTCTCCCGCCATCGCCACCGTGCGGCCCCCGGCCTGCAGCCGCTTCACCACGTCGCCCTTGCCCTCGGGCAGCACCTCCGCCACCACCTCGTCGATGCCCAGCTGGCGCGCCACCGCCTCGGCCGTGGTGCGGCTGTCGCCCGTGAGCATCACCACCCGCACGCCCTCGCGGTGCAGCGTGGCCAGGGCCTCGGCCGTGGTGGCCTTGACGGGGTCCGCCACGCCGAGCAGCCCCGCCGGCCTGCCCTCCACCGCCACGTACATGACCGTCTGGCCCTCGCGCCGCAGCGCCTCGGCGCGAGGCCTCAGCGCCTCCGCGTCCACGCCCAGCGACTCCAGCAGCGCCACGTTGCCCAGCGCCACCTCCGAGCCGTTCACGCGCCCCGTCACTCCCTTGCCCGTCACCGAGCGGAAGCCCTGCGCCGCCGACAGCACCGCCCCGCGCGCCTCGGCCCCCGCCACCACCGCCGCCGCCAGCGGGTGCTCACTGCCCCGCTCGAGGCTCGCCGCCAGGTGCAGCAGCCGCGCCTCGTCCATGCCCTCGGCCGCCACCACCGACACCAGCTTCGGCTTGCCCTCCGTCAGCGTGCCCGTCTTGTCCACCACCAGGGTGTCCACCTTCTCCAGCAACTCCAGCGCCTCGGCGTCGCGGATGAGCACGCCCACCCCGGCGCCCTTGCCCGTCCCCACCACCACGGACATGGGCGTGGCCAGGCCCAGCGCGCACGGGCAGGCGATGATGAGCACCGCCACCGCGTTCACCAGCGCGTGCGCCAGCCGCGGCTCCGGCCCGAGGAAGGCCCACACGAGGAAGGTGAGCACGGAGGCCGTGATGACGGCCGGGACGAACACCGCGGCCACCTTGTCCGCCAGCCGCTGGATGGGCGCGCGCGAGCGCTGGGCCTCGCTCACCCGCTGGACGATGCGCGACAGCAGCGTGTCCTTCCCCACCCGCTCGGCCTTCATCACCAGGCTGCCCGTGCCGTTGACGGTGCCCCCCGTGACGCGGGCGCCGGGCACCTTCTCCACCGGGATGGACTCGCCCGTCACCATGGACTCGTCCACGGCGCTCTCGCCCTCCAGCACCACGCCGTCCACCGGCACCTTCTCGCCCGGGCGCACGCGCAGCGAGTCCCCCGCCTTCACCTGCTCGAGGGAGACGTCCTCCTCACGGCCGTCCTCGCGGATGCGCCGGGCCACGGCCGGAGCGAGGCTGAGCAGCGCGCGCAGGGCCCCCGAGGTCGCGCGGCGGGCCCGCAGCTCCAGCACCTGTCCGAGCAGTACCAGCGTGATGATGGTCGCCGCCGCCTCGAAATAGACGGGCACCGCGCCGCCATGGCCGGTGAAGGCATGCGGCAGCAGCCCGGGGGCCAGCGTGGCGAAGACGCTGAAGAGGTACGCCGCCCCCGTGCCGATGGCGATGAGGGTGAACATGTTGAGGTGCCGGTTCTTCACCGACGCCCAACCGCGCTCGAAGAAGGGCCAGCCGCCCCAGAGCACCACCGGGCTCGCCAGCGCCAGCTGTATCCACGCCAGCAGCTGAGGCGCCACGGCGTGCTGCACCGGCTGGCCGGGAATCATCTCGGACATACCGAGGAAGAGCAGCGGCAGCGTGAGGACGACGCCCACCCAGAACCGCCGCGTCATGCTCAGCAGCTCGGGGTCCGGCTGCTCCTCGGGCAGCACCGTGCGCGGCTCCAACGCCATGCCACAGATGGGGCACGCCCCGGGCTCGTTCCGCACGATCTCCGGGTGCATGGGGCACACCCACTCGGTGCGCGCCGCCAGCGTCATGGGCTGCTCGGGCTCCAGCGCCATGCCGCACTTGGGGCAGGCGCCCGGGTGGTCCTGGCGGACCTCGGGGTCCATCGGGCAGATCCACATCGTGCCCGGCGGGGCCTCCACCGGCTCGGGCTCACCCTTCGCCTCGAGGTACTTCCGGGGCTCGGCGGCGAAGCGCTCGCGGCACTTCGGGTTGCAGAAGTGGTAGGTCGCGCCCTTGTGGACGTGGCTGCCCCCCTTGGCGGTTGCTGGGTCGACCGTCATTCCGCAGACCGGGTCCAGCACCTTGCCCTCGCCCGGGGCCGGGGGGCCCTCCGGGTGGGCGGCGTGGGAATCGTGCGCGTGGGTGTGCTCGTGGGCCATGAGGAAATTCGTCCTTTCACCCGGGCTGACGGAACTCCCGCCAGGCTCTTACAGTGGGCACGCCTCGCGCCCTGGTTCGGATGGGTGCATCACCGCGCCCCCCTGCCCGTCAAGCGGGCGGCTGGCGGTTGTCCCCCTCCTGCGTCCAGCCCTGACGCACTCCGTCACGCGGACGGCTTGCAGCCCCCACCCGGCTTGCCGCACGTGCAGTCCAGGCACCCGTGCGACGCACAGGTGCCACAGCTGCGCTCCAGCTGCTTCTTGAGGGCCTGCCGCGCCCGGTGCAGCCGCACCCCGGCGTTGTTCGCGGTGATGCCCGCCTCCCGGGCCACCTCGGGCACGCCCCGCCCCTCCAGGTCCACCTGCCGCACCATCTCCGCGTACTCGGGCTTGAGCGCGGGCAGCAGGTCGTGGATGCACGCGCAGACCGTCTGCGTCAGCTCGGGGTCCGGCCCCAGCTCGGAGGCCTCGCGGGCCTCGCGCTCCAGGGCCCGGCCCTCGGCGCCCTGCCGGCGGTAGTGGTCCACGAGCGCGTTGCGCAACAGCCGGTAGAACCAGGCGACCGCGCCCTCTCCGTCCTCCAGCTCGCCCCCCTTCTCCAGGGTGCGCACATAGGCGGACTGGAGGATCTCCTCGGCCTGGGCCCGGCTCCCCACCCGCCGCTCGAGGAAACCCAGGAAGCGCCGATGGTTCCCCACCAGCGACTCCACCACCGCTGGAGTCAGCTCCCCCTCACCGTTGCCTTCCCGCATGCCGTACCTCGGAGTCACGGGGTGCGCACCTCGCGCGCCCCTCCCCGTCTATTACCCAAGACCCTCCCCCGAAGGCAGCCCGCAACTTCCATTCATCTCCCGGGTTTGGGAGATTCGAACCGATTTTCCAGGGGAATAACGCCATGAACCGTCCCACCCGAGCCCTCGTCGCCGCCCTCCTGCTGTCCGGTACCACCGCCAGCGCCCAGGCCGTGCGCAACCACGCCGAGCGCGTCCAGGACCGCCAGGACAAGCGCCAGGACCGCCAGGAGACCCGCGATGACCGCAAGGACGTGGTGGAGCTCGAGGCCGTGCTGGCCCGCTTCGATGCGGCCCGCGCCCACCAGGATGCCGCAGGGCTCGCCGAGGTGGACTCGCGCCTGAACACCCTGCTGCGCCAGGAGCTCGCCGAGGGTCGGACCGAGCTCGCCGCCGACAAGGCCGAGGTCCGCCGAGACACCCGTGAAATCCGCTCGGATCGCCGCGAGGTGCGCCGGGACCAGGCCGCTGGCCGTCCGGGAGCGCTCGCCGACGACCGGCACGACCTCCGCGACGACCGGCGCGACCGCCGCGATGACCGGCGCGACACCCAGGTGGAGGCCGCGTCCCAGTCCGTGCGCCGACGCATCGCCCAGGAGCTGAAGACGCTCGCCGGAGCCCAGGCGCCCGCGCAGCTGGACCGCAAGCGCGCGCTCATCGTGGAGCTGACGCAGCTCGCCCGCGGCGAGGTGGCCGGCGACAAGCGCGAGCTGCGCGAGGACCGGCGTGAGACGCGGGAAGACCGCCGCGAGACGCGCGAGGATCGCCGCCAGCGCTGATGCCCGCGGAGGGGCTCAACCGTCGGATACAGGCAGTTGAGCCCGTTGAGCGCGGCCACCCGGTACGCCTCATGGTGGGCTGATGGATACTGAAGCACCGGGGGCAACTCCCCCCCTACACGGGAGATTGAAAGTTGGGCAAGCCGAAGCACAAAACAGGCACGTTTGTCAGGCTTGCGCTCGCCGATGGCTCCTTTGGCTACGGGAGACTGCTCGAACCACCCCATATTGCCTTCTACAAACACAGAACCACGGACCCGGACTCTGATGTGGACAGGATTTCGTCGAAGCCCGTCCTCTTCAAGATCGCTGTCAACCTGATGGCCCTGAATGCGTGGGAGCCCATCGGATGGAGAGCGCTCGAGCAGCACCTGGCCCAGCCACTCGTCCAGTTCAGGCAGGACGTGGGAGACTTCCGCCGCTGCACCATCTTCGACACGGCGGGCAACGCGAGAGCCGCCGAGCTCCAGGAATGCGTGGGACTCGAGCGTGCCGCGGTCTGGGAACAGGAGTCCGTCGAGGAACGCCTGCTCGATGCCTTCCTGGGGCGGCCCAACGCCGCCGTGGAGCACCTGAAGGTACGCCTGAGCTAGGCTCAGCCTGGGTATCGAGCGCAGGGGCTCTCCGTCAGAACAGGCGGTTGAGCGACTCGCCCAGGTCCCTCTCCTCTGAGAGAGTACTCCTCGGCGATTTCCCGGAGAGAACAGCATGGGAGCATGGGGGCGCGGACCCTTCGAGTCGGATGCTGCGGCGGACTTCCTCGCGGAGCTGCGCGAGGAGGAATCCCCCGGAAGGCTCGTGCGCGCCGCGCTGAAGGCCGTCGCCAGAACTCCCGACACCGAGTACCTCGAGGTGGACGCGGGAGCCACTGCGTGGGCCGCTGCCGAGCTGGTGGCGGCTGCCCGGGGAGCGCCCGCGAAGGACGCGCCGGACGACGTGCTGGAGACCGCCGCGCGCCTCCGGGCCACCCCGGCGCTCTGCGAGGAGGCGGCGGGGGCGCTCTCCCGCCTCACGCGAAGCCGCTCGGAGCTGCTGGAGCTGTTCGAGGACGGCGGCCACCGGGAGAAGCTCGCGCAGCAGCTCGCGGAGCTGAAGCAGCGCCTGGCTGCTCCGAAGGACTCTGCCGCCCGGCCCGCACGCGCGACGAAAGGGGACGTGCTCGCCCTTCCCGTCGGCCAGGGGCGCTTCGCCTTCGCGCAGGTGATCGGGCCCGGCGAGCTCGCGCTCTTCGCCGGTGCGGGCGCTGAGGGGGAGGCGGCGCGCATTGTCGGGGGTGAAGGGCCCGCGCGGCGCATCCCGTGCAGCCTCTCGCACGTGACGCGGCAGTGGCCGGTCACCACGAAGCTTCCGCTGCGGAAGGACCTGGCGCGGCCCATCCGCTACGCCTTCGAGTCGGTCCCCTTCTCGCTCTACTCGCTGACGAGCGCGTCGGCCGGGAACTTCGAGCACGTGGACTACGCGGAGGCGCGCCGCCACCCCGAGTACACCCGCCGCTCGCCCGAGCAACTGCTTGCGTTGGCGCGAGAGGCCGCGGAGGGGCGCCTGCCTGCCCCCGGCACGGTGCGGTCCCCGGAGGAGTGGGAGCGTGCCTTCCGCGCCGCGCACCGGCACGCCTGGCCGGCCCGGCGGGCCCGCGCGACCCCCGCGCCCTTCGGGGACCCGGTGAGCTTTGGCGAGGACCTGCTGCCGTGGATGGTGGAGTTCGGCGTGGTGAACGCCATCCGTGTCCACCACGACCTGGCGCACGGGCGTCAGGGCTACGGGCGGCCGGATGCTGGAGGGGACCAGCGCACGTACGACTTCGCCGCGTGTGTGGCGGTCTGGAGCGGAGCGCTCCCGCGGACCGCCGTGCCCCGCGGGCTCGGGGACCGACTGCCGGACGCACCCGCCAAACACCTGGGCCAGGCCGTGGAGGCAGCCCTACGGCTCCTCCCACTCCTCGTCAACGAGTCCAGCGAGCTGCGAATGGTCTGGGAAGAGGCGGAGGACGGAGGGAAGGCCTTCCGCCAGCATGTGCAGTCCCTGCGCGAAGGGCTGGAGGGGGCACCCGTCAGAACAGGCGGTTGAGCCCATTGAGCGCGGCCACCCGGTACGCCTCGGCTCGAGCCCGTTGATCGTAACGCCATCCGTGTCCACAACGACCTCGCGTACGGGAGGCAGGGCCACGGGCGGCCGGATGCTGTCACACTTCGATGAAGCTGGCACCGGTGACGCCTTCTTCCTCCATGGCCAGTTTGACGCGCTCGGAGACGATCAGCACCACCGTCCAGCCCCAAGGACGGAAGATATCAGCGCCGCCAACCTTCGTCGGGTCTATCCTCAGACCGGCGACGTTCCGGTATTCGCCCACCCTTTCTGGCTCTCCATGCCTGGGCTCCCAAAATGAAACCTCCTCGCATCGAGCCTCATCAATACACCTGATGATGTGGAGTGTGTTGAGGATGAAATACCGCTCAGACTGGTTCTCCACTCGCGCCGGGATGAACTGCACGTTGTTCTGGATGCCTAGCTGCTCGCACAGGGAAACAAAGCGATGGCTTACAACGGCAGTGGCCTCTGTTTCCGTATAATCGAGTGCTTGCCCGGGGCAACGCACAGAGAAGAAGGGCATCCAGTCCAAGCTCAAAGCCTTTCCCTCTTGTAGCCGCCCGGGAACAACCCTTCTTCCCTCAGCGTCCCATGGGCCTTGGACATACCAGCGCCCCGGAATGTGCACATCGCCCGTTAGACGGAAATATCTATCCTGAGTGCTCATGGCTTCTTTGTAACGAGCTTGTTGAGTCTCGAGCCAGACCTGCAGATGTCGCCCGCGATTTCATCAAGCGCATGGGTCAGCTTGCGCCTGCATTCGTCTGGCCCCGCGCACAGCTTGGTTGCGTTATTCAGACGATCATAAACCTCTTGATGGTACTGCTCGGGATGAGGCCCCTTATGGCCAATCACAAAGAGCTTGTTCGCTGGATCATCGAGGCTCATGCCGGCTCGCTCGAAGAGAGGCTCGAACTGTGGTGTCCAGGGGCCACCCCTGACTTCGGCCTTGCCATTCTTGTCGGTGGCGATGTGGTGTTCTGGAGCATCACCCTTGCTGTTGTCTTCCCGGCAGCCTCCCGTTGTCCGGGCCGCCTGGATGGCTGCCTTGGCCGCGGACGCCTCTGTGCCCAGCAGAGCCCCCATCAGCAGGACCGTGCCGTTCGCCACCGAGGTCTCCGCAGCCGCTGCCTCTCCGATCACGACCGTCACCTGCGCACCGGTCCCCTGCACGACCGGTGCCCCCTGCAGTGTGACAGTTCTCGTCAGTGCGTACCGAGGCATGCCGAGCCTTGTCCACAGACCACCTCCCCCCGGCGCCTTCGGCACCTGTGGCAGCTTCCCCGCCAGCCGCCCCAGGGCGATCGTCACAAGGACTCTCAGCGCCGTGCCGCCTATCTTCGGGCCAAAGTTCCGGGCGGCTTTGTCCAGCTGCTCGAAGTTCTGCGCCGCCTCGGCCTCCTGGTACAGCTGCTTGACCACCATCGCTACGTTCATGATTTCCGTAGCGCCATAGGTGACCAGGAGCCATAGCGAGACAGCCGCCACAAACCCCTTACTCAGAACGGGCTCAGGTGCCGCGAGCGCCGCGAGATACAAAGTCATTGAGGCGGCCATGGATACGATGAAGGCGGGCGAGCTGAACAGCTCCATGGCCGCCTCGCGTGCGCCCTCTCCCATATATTGAGGGGAGAGCCTCAGCGCCTGGAAGAAGCGGCTGTTTTCCAGGTTGCCTGGCAATGCGAGGGCAGACGGCCCCTTCCCGTAAAGCTCTTCATAGTCCTTGCGAATCTTCTCCTGCCACTCTGAAGGGGCCGTGCTGACATATTGCGTCCCCACACTCGCAAGCCTCGTCCCGCCGGGGTACCGTGGCGGAGGGAGTGGCTCCTGCTTGCCGTATACCTCTTCGAAGGCCGCACGGATGGCTTGCCCATCCTCCCGAGTCAGCCCCCCCTGGTCGTGGTCGGGCGGGAGTCGCTTGAAGACGAGTTGGACCCCTTTACGCCCCCAGCCGCCGTCGTACTCGCGCACTTCGACAGGCTCGAGCTCTCTGCCGAGAGGGGCGGCTCGAGCTAACATCGGTATCAGCATCAGACACAGGGCGTGGGTGACAAGCTGACGCATGACCGGCTCCTCCTGCCCCTCGAGCACTCCAGGAGCGTCAGCCGGTGATTGTTCACCCCCCATGAGGTGGGGAGGCAAGCCCCATTCTCCAGAACAGGACGTTCGACCTCGACATCTTCGCCTGCGTGATGTGTGGAGGCAAGCGGCGACTCTTGATGGCGGCCAGGGCCTTGCTACATCCAGTGGAAGCGGCGGGAATCGAAGCCGCTAAGGGCGGCTCCGACCTCCCTCGGACCCAGAGGCACACCCGCCGTTTCCCTCTGAAAATGGGGCGCCCATCTGTCCGGGCGAGTCCAGGCGCGTCCGTTCGGTTTGGTCCTTTTTTGGTCCCCTTGGGCCCCTCACCGGGTGGGAGCGGCGAGCCCTCCAGCCCTGGATCTATCTTCTAGCGCTGATGCGCTAGTCTACTACCGCCGGGCCCTGGCGGCGTCCAATGGCCCGAGGTGCCCACCGTGCTGTCCTGGTGCCCCCCCCACCCCGCCCCGAGTTTCTCCCACCATGGCCGCTGGGCCGCCCTGGTGTTGACGAACAGTCCATTGAGACCGGCCCCGCTTGAAATGGCAGGGCTCAAGGTTCCGCCTTTTGGCTCACTGGGAATGTAACGTTCCCGAGGGTGACGGTGGGTGACAGTACGCGACCCTTGCGCCTCCCATAGCTTGAGGGTGCAGGGGCGCCAAGTGCCCCGGCGCCCTCTCGGCGCCTACCACGACAAAGCTACGGGCGCCGGGGGGGATAACTGTCTCCTGCCACGCGGAAAGCTCCGTCTCCATCGTGGGCCGTGCCACGGTGAGCACTGCTGCGGCCCTGGCGCATGCTCCACAGGCCGAACTGGTCGAGCCGAGCGCCGGGAATCCGACGCGCGAGGGCACCACGGTGGGCGCCGCTGCCATCCGCCAGCAGGCGCGCGAAAAGGCTCTGTTACTCCGAGGCTGGTGGTCCCACCTTGCGGTACGGCTGTCTATTGTTAGTGAGCTTTTCAAGAATCTCCGCGATGAGTCCATGGTCGCGGTTGTAGTCCTCAATGTACTTCAGAAACCGTTCCCCGAAGGTGGTCACAGATATGCGCTTCCGGATATTGGCCCACTCTTCGGCGGTGTACAGACTCTGATATCTCTTGTTGTGGGGGTTCAGAGTGAACAAGGTGCCATCCGCCAGCCGCTGCACACGCTGCAAGGCGTCTTTGAGGTACGGGGTGAGGCTCGTCATGGGGACTCCAGGCCAGGGCCGGGTCAGGAGCACCCATTCTTTCCGTAGCTCGCGAGAGCGTCGAGGATAATTCGAAGTGGCACCGCGCCGCACATCCCTGGTGGCATCCACCGAGCCCGAGATGCCTGCCGTGGCTGCCCGGCTGCCCTGGTGGGCCTCCACCGACTGAGCACCGTTGATCCGAGTACCAGCCTCGTCTGCCGCCCTGGTGCCTCTTACCGGGCCCGAGCTTTGGCTGCCGCGCCCGCTGCCCCATCCACCGCACACCCGCGCCCGAAGACGCTTGGAGCTTGTCGGAGCACCGCCGAAGACGACTCCTACATACCACATATAGTGGTGCGCATAACTCGCACCGCCCAATATGCGGTAGGTCACGAAGACACTTAGACAGGCTCCCAGGGGCGGAGCGCGCGGTGTTCTGGGCACTTCTTGACACTGGCTCGGCAGTGGTTATTCAGCACCTCAGCGTGATCCGCAGAGGAGAATGAGTGACTTGGTCCGAGTACGTTGATCAGTGTGTCAAAGACCTTGCGATGGCCCGCAGCACCGACGATTTCAGAAACATCGTCAGCGGCATCGAGCGCAACCTGAACGCCTGGGGCACCAACCGCGATAATCGTCAGTGGTTCTGGGGCGAGGTGCAGGTGCGCTATGAAAAGGCACCCAAACTCGTACTCAAGGACACTACTGCCGCTGCGAGGTTGTACGATCTCCACAGAGTAGCTTCGCAAATGCTGGCGACCGCACAGCAGCAGTCGCTTGCTGCCGCCTCGCCAGGGAAGTGAGGAGCACGAGACATGATTTCAAACGCCTACGTTGATCAGTGCGTCTACGATCTCTCGATGTGCGTTGCCACTGATCAATTTCAAGCCGTTATCGGCCGCATTCAACGTGAACTGACGGCCAGCAACACAGACGATGCGACCCGTCAGTGGTTCTGGAGTGAGGTGCAAAAGCGGTACGCGAAGGCACCCAAGATTCGGCTTGACGATACTACAGCCGCAAGACGGCTGTTCGACCTCCATGCCGTGGCCTCCCAGATGCTGGCTGCTGCTGCGCAAAGGAAGTAGAGGGAGTAATGACGACCGAGGAAATTGGACTTTATATTCAAGCTGTGTCTGCTTTCTCCGCAGTTGGAGCCCTTGTCTTTACTGGGCTTCAATTGAAGGGCGTTGCGGATTCGGCTCGTACCGGCGCTGAGGCAAGCCGGATATCGAGCCTGATGGCCGTCCTCCAGCTTGAGGAAGGCATTCGGTCTGCTAGGCGACGCTGGGCTGAAGCGGCCGGACAAGCCATGAAGATTGCCAACGCGGTGAAATCTGCGAATCCACCGAGTGATGACGAGATCAACGGCGCCAAGGCATTGCTCGCAGAGTCCGCTGAGGAGTATCTGAATACGATGGACCGTCTCTGCGCGTGCATCGTGCGCGGTCTCGTCAACGAGGATGTTTACCGGCGCGACTTTCGTAACTGGATTGATGAAACCGTCAGGGAGTTCCCCGACGACTTCCGGGCCGGAACGAGGTACTTCCACGTTTTGCGCTGCCACAACCAGTGGAAAGACGAAAAGTCCGCGAAGGACCCCACTGTCATGGCCCTGCTCAACAGTTCTAACCCCTGAATGAGCGCTCACTATTCTCGAACGGTTGTTCGCTGCAAGGCCCGAGAAATCGACTCGGGCGCGGATCGCGCGTGCAGGCCCCACCGCCCTGAGCACCGTTGACCCGAGTACCGGCCCGAGGTGCCCACTGTGGCTGCCGGGCTGCCCTGGCGGACTCCACCGGGCCCGAGTTTCGACTGCCAAGCCCTTTCGGGATCACCCACCGCGTTTGCCCCGCTTGCTCCCCCTCCGTTTGTCAGGCGCGGCGCGTTCCGTGCGCGGTCGGCTGCGCTTGC
Source organism: Archangium sp. (assembly GCF_057119385.1). Lineage (NCBI taxonomy): Bacteria > Pseudomonadati > Myxococcota > Myxococcia > Myxococcales > Archangiaceae > Archangium > Archangium sp. Next base: position 77,024 of record NZ_DBNGVP010000033.1, read on the forward strand.
TCGGCGCTGCCGGGCCGGTCGCTTCGGGAGACCCCACATTATCGTCGGCAGGGTCTAGGGCCCATGTACCCTCTTCCCAGCGTTTCAACGCCTGGGATGCTTCAAAAGGGATCAGTCCTTGGCCCTTCGCTGCTTCCTCCAAAACCGCTTTGGCTTCCGCCGTGCGATGGCGCAACAGCAGCGCCGCCGCTGACACACGCACGTCCATGCGTGGATGCGTGAAGAACACCGCGAGCGCATCCCGTCCGGTGTCGCCATGAGCCCGCAGTTTGTCAAACACGGCTAAGCACTGATCAGCGTGCTTGTTCGCCGTCTTGGAATCGCCCCGCCAAGCAGCCTCGGTTTCTGCCTGTACATGCCGCGCAAACTCCGCCACAAGACCTTGCAAATCAATCATGGCCAAATGCCGTTCCTGACGTTCTGAATGGCCAGCAGGCCAAATTCCCGTTGCGCCTCGTAGGACTGAGTGCTGAGCCACTCCCGCACCGTCAGAATCCTTGAGCCCGTAATCCTACGCGCCTTTCTAGAAAAGAGGGCGCTAACCCGCGTGTGAAGCGCCTTGTCTAACGCAATGACATTCTCGGTATTATGCAGGGCCTCGCCCCCGAACCGCTTCGCGTTGCCTTTGGTCTGCTCCACGATGTGATGCCATTCCTTTCCGGGGCCCGCTGAACCCATGGCCGACTTAAAACCACCGAACGACCCCCACGCCCTATGTCCGTTCGGAAGGAGCTTACCCCGAGTCGGGGCCGGGCTCCCAGCGGCAACTCCCCGGGCGGCCATGGCCACAGCATGAGGCGCCAATACCACGCGGATCGTCCCCTCGGGCACAGAGATAATAAGGCGCTCGGCTCCGGTTACCGTCTCCAGCAAGCCCAAGCCGGTGTTAGCCGCGACTCTCTCCGACGCTTGCGCGAATCCGGGGAGCTTCGGGGCACTGGAAGCGAGGGCCGCCGTCTCACCAATGGCCGCCGTCCCGACGATGACGAGAATCCGCACACTGTTGGGACCGATGACACGTCCGAAACGCTCGCCAATCTCGCGGAGCTCCGCGAAGGTAGAGGCCCGGGGTGCATCCTCGTAAAGCTGCGCATAGGCACGCAGCAGGTCGAAGAATTCATAACCAAGATAGCCCCACAGGGCGGCGCTAAACACCAGGGCCGCGCCCTTCGTTATCGGCTCGGGCACGGGCGCCAGCAGCAGCGCCATATACGCCGTGATGCCAATGCTGACCATGGCGAGCATTCGCGTAGGGTCGAGCATGGCCCGCACTTCCGCGTTTACGCCTTCCAGGGCAGGACCCACCGCCAGGGCGAGCGCAAGGCTTCGCTTGTCGTCATCCTGAAGGCGGGGCCCGTCTTCAAACAGCGTCAGGCAATCCCCTGGCGTGCCGCACCGCTCGCAAAAATGCCCATAGGAGCGGGCCAGGTCTGATTGCCACGCTTCGCCACTCAAGGGCGCGGAAGCCAACGCCAGCCTACGGCCGACATACAACGGGGGACGGGACGCGGCCACCCGAAGCGGCATGTTGAGCCAAAGCGTTGTCATGGTCTCCGAAAACTCGGCGTCACTCACCTGCACAGGCGCAAAGTCCGTGGGCAGCTTGGCAAAGAAAGCCTCTCCCTCCTGGCTCCCGTCTTCGGCTTCCGCTTCCAGCCCCGATGATTCGGACGAGTCGTGCGGCACGGGTTGACGGTAACGGGAAGCCGTCAACCCACCACCCATGGGGGCCCCCGTGGCGCACGCTGTAACCAGCATCAGCGCCGCCAGGGCCAGCGCACCCGCGCGCTGGGGCCGCCGTGTGTCCACGGGGCGAGTATCGACAGAATGCCTAGACATTGCCGCACCTCTCCGGGCGAGCCGCCCGAGCTGGAAGCCCAAACCCGTCCATTACAGAAAGCGGCTGATAGCTAGGTCAAGCCGCCGGGTCTGGTGAGGTGCTGAAAGCCCATCGGGTAGGTTGGTTTTCCCTCCCGCCGGATGGGGTGGCGGCACTACTCGCGCGCCGCGCCTTGCTTCCCAGCTTACTCCTCAGCCGGGAAGGTGACGTTCCCGAGGTTGACGGTGCGCGGCCCTTGCGCCTCCCACAGCTTGAGGGTGCAGGGGCAGGCGAGTTGCCCCGGCTCCCGCTCCGCGCCCATCACGACAAAGCCACGAGCGCCGGGAGCAATGGCCGACACTTGCCACGCGGAAAGCTCCACCTCCTCCGCGCCCGTCGCGTCCTTCAACACCGCCCCCGCCGCCGTCCAGGGTTCGGCGCCAGGGTTTAGGAGTTGAAGCCTTACCGCCATGCCTCCTGGGAGGGTTACGCCTTTGCGCTGGCTGTAACTCTTGGCCGCCTTTGTCTGTAGTGCGTTGGCCGGGTCGTGCTTCAAGTCCCTCCCAATGTCTCGCGATTCAACCTCCTCTTCACGCTCCAGCCACGCGGCGCCCATGAGCCCGCCGGGCTCCTTGCGCTCGGCCAGAAGCCGCGCCTTGTCCTCCTGGCATTGGCGCGCTTCGGCCTGTGCTTCGTCCTTCTCTTTCTGGAGCACGTCCGCCGGGCGGGGCTTGCGGAACACCTCCACGCGCCGCGCCCCCCTTGCCGCATGGCCCACGAGCCAGAAGGTTGCACCTGTCGGGGCCGCGCCATCCGCGAAGCGCACCGTTACCTTGACCCTCTCCCCTGGCAGAAAATCCCCCTTGGGAATGACGTGGAGAGTCAGACCCTCTTTGCCCGGGGTCCAATCCGCAAGGCGGCCCTCTGGCTGGACCTCCACGGCCCCAGCAGCAAGGCGGGAGTCAAACGCAAACGTTGTCGTCTCGTTCGGACTAACGCACACCTCGGAGACCTGTCCCGTGGAGTACGCCGCCACATCGATGCGGGAGGTAGCAGCACAGAGGGGAACGGGGGGCGGCGGCTCGGCGGCCTGTGCGGCGCCAGCGAGAAGGGCGAGCGCCAAAAGGGCGCCAGGGGACGGGGGCAGCACGGAAATCCAACCTCCAGAATGCAAGCGGGCCCGCGTCCGGCAACCGGCGGGCCCGTATTAACCGCAACGGCGCGGCAGCACTGACTAAAAAAACGTGTTCCCCGAGCGAGAGCCCTTCGGGAACACGTCAAAGCGAGTGAACATCTTCACGTTGCCGGGCCTGCTCTCGTGCGCTGGGCAGTCGCCCAGTCCGGCGGGGCAATCCGGTCCACCCGGCATGGCTGACGGGTCATTCAGGCCAATAACCAGACACACGGGGTAGGCGTCCCCGCCTGGAATCTGCACCCGGGTGAAGGTGCCATAAAAGCGGCTTTCCCCAAGCTGCAACGTCCCCGAAAGCAAGGAGCCCTCGGGCAGCTTGCCCACCTTGTCATCCAGCACCACCGTAACGGGACCCTCCCGCAGAGGAGCCCTCTCGGTGTTCTCCCCTTCGTACCCTTGCAGCACGACGCCTGCCCGCCCGCTGCGAATGCCTAACCTTTCGTGCGACGTCTTCCAATCGGCGGGGCACTCGACAGGCGCGGGCGTGGGGCGCACCTGGGGGGTCGTGCCTCCAGTGCATCCCTCAAGCAGCGCACAGGTAGCGCCCACAGCGGCGGCACTCTTCAAGGGGGGGAGCCTGCCCGCGCGTTGCGGCTGGGGCTTGGGCGTGTCGTCTGGCTTGTTCGTCGTGTCTGACTTGCGAAGCATGGCGGTAAGGGTAGGCGCGGGGGGTTGGGCCCTCACGGGCGCCGCGCCCGCGTTAGCTTCGGCTGGGTTGTGCGGCTGCGCCACTTCGCGGATGGGTGCGGCCCCTTCCGTCTCCCCACCGCTGGCAGACGCGCTAGGTGGGGGCGAGGCCTTCTGGGCCATGGAGGCAGGCGCGACACTCGGAGCGGGGGCGGGCTTTTGCAGCGGCCCCAGGGAGCCCACCGCGAGCGCCACCACCGCGAGCCCCGCCACGAGCGCAAGGGGAGGCCGCTTGAGCATGTCCACCATCAGGGCCCCCATGGGAAGGGGGCCCGAGGCTCCCAGCCAGCGACGCACGCCCCGTGCCCCTCCTGGCGCCGCCCCGTCCGCCACTGGGCCCGCAGCGGGCGCCTCCGGCTTGGCCCTGGGGGAGGGCAACTCGTCCGGGGACGGGGGCGGGGGCGCCTCCTGCTCCCGTGCCGGTGGCCCCTCCACAGGCCACCAGCCGCGCCGGGGTTTGTGCGCTGCTATCCACAGCTGTACTTCCTTCGCCCTTCCGTTCGGCTCTTCGTCCGCACTCGCATTGCCTGCCGTTGTCGCATCGTGGGGGGAGAGGGGATCTATCAACGGCAAATCCCAACTTGCATCACCCTCGGAGGCAGTCAGCACCGCATCCAGAGCGGCGCACAACTCCTCATCATCCTTGAAGCGTGCCTGCGGGTCCTTCTCCAACATGCGCATACACAAGCGGCTTGCCGACTCGGGCACGCGCGGATTGATGAGGTGGGGCGCCCTGGGTGTATTCAGGCGGATCCGATCATTCAGCCCACTTTCCAACCGGCCACCGAACGGCATTACATCCGTCAGCAGCCAATACAGAATTACTCCCATTGTCCACAACTCGTCAGACACGGTGTATGTATATATGTCCTCTGGTGTCTCGCCTCTCAGAAACTTGATGATCTCGGGGCTGCGATACTCGGGCGTCCCGGGGGGCACTCGCCCCGGCCCTGTTTCAGTCTGAATTCCCTTCATGGCTCCGTAGCCAAAATCAATCACGACTGGCTCGCCGTCGTCGGCTCGGATGATGATGTTTAATTCCTTCAAGTCCCGGTGCAGCACGTCGAGCCGATGCACCGCCCCCATGGCCTTCGCAATCTTCAGGAATTTGCCCAATGCCACCCGGGCCGAGGGGTTGTTTTTTTGGACATACTTGTCCATGGTCAACCCGGGGACGAAATCCATAACAATGTATGGATAGCCTATGTCCGGGTCTGGCCACCGTTCGCACCCGCGAAAGCCCACCACGTTTGGGATTTGAAGGTTGAGGGTTTGAAGGCGGACCATGATGGTGACTTCCCGCCGGTTCCAGCCGGTCCACTCCAATTCCGAAAGGAACTTGATGGCGAAGTAACGCCCGCCGCGCTCGGCCTTGTAGACATAGCCAGAGCCGCCCTCGCCTAGCTTGTGGCGGATTGTATAGTCGCCTACCCGGGCGCCGTCTTTTGGAAGATGAATGACCATGCCGCGAACCTCCGAAGGTCCGCAACTCTAGCAGAACCCAACGCGCGCGGTTGGGTCGTTCTCGCGCAGGCTCGCCCGGTTGGAAACTGGGGCCGGAGCGGAAGGCAGTCCCCTCCATGGCACGTCCGCGCCGAGCACGAACGCGAGCCGCCCACGCCCCGGCCCCAACGCCGGGAGCCCGCTCATTCCTCCGGCTCGGAGTCGGGCAACTGCACCGGCTCCAGCAGCTTGGCGAAGCGCGACAGGAGCTTCACCTTTTCGTCAGGCCACGCCTTCAAGGTGCGCACGAGTCGGCGCACCTCGGGAGTCAAATCCCCCTCGGGCGGTGGCTCGTCCATGTTCTTGGCCACCTCCTTCGAGGTAATGCCCAACAGCACGTCCGCCGAGATGCCGAGGGACACCGCGATTTTGCGCAGCGTTAGAACGGCGGGCATCATGTGGCCGCGCTCAATCCTCCCGTAAACGGCTGGCGCGATTCCGGCACCCCTCGCGATTTCGGCCTGAGTCACGTTCAACCTTTCGCGGACGGCACGGGCCGCCTCACCAAGGCTTTTCATCAGGTCTCCGTATTCAGAATCCAAGTCATCCATGTGTCAGCCCCTCTGGTTGCGCTGGTATGCCCTACCGGCGTTCATATGGCTTGAGGTAGGTACTGGCAACATGGCCTATGGCGCGGAGTTGTTCCGGAGTTAGCTTCTTGAGGTAGCGGAACAGGCGCCGCAATCCGGGCGGGTCCTCTGGCGTAGATATGGGCTCCTCCAGGACATCCACGGGCAAGGGCTCCGACGCTTCCGTAGATGACCGCGCCGATGCTTCCGACGTGGGGGGAGCGTCGAGCCCTAGCAATTTGTTGGCATCCGCTCGGAGGGCACGGCACAGGCGCCGGAAGGTGGGCAAGCTCGGGAGCACTCCCCCCCGCTCAATGCGGCCATACACCTCCGTTGCGATGTTGACCAACTCCGCCACGTCCGCCTGTGTCATGTTCGCACGCAACCGACATTCACGCGCAGCGGCTCCCAAGTATCTTGCCAGCTTGATTTGTGTGGGATGTCTATTGGACATGATGAGAGTCCTCAGCCGCCGTTCGCTTCGTCTTGCAAATCTTCAAGGTCGGGGAGCACGCCGTATTCCATCGGCTGGGCTGCCAGCTTCTTGCGCTCAGTGGCCATCCGCACAACGGTTTGAACCTCGGCCATGACTTGCTGGCGCCCGTAGGAAGGCCCGGCCACCTCGCGGAGGTAGCCGCGCAAGTCGTCGCGTAAGTCGGCGGCTGTCGGGTAACGCTGGCCAGGGTCCGCCGCGAGGGCTCGAATCAGGATCGCTCGGAGCGGCTCAGAAACAAACCCAGTCGCCCGCGATACCTCTTCCGTCCCAAACCGCAGCACGCGGTTAGCCAACACGTCCAAGCCTATCCAAGTGGGGCGCTCGGTACGAATGCCCGGAGGGAAGCGCGTAGCTGGGCGCTCGGGGAGGAGCCCGAGCGGGTCTAGCGGATACTTCGCCGTCAGCATCTCCAACAAGACCAGCCCCAAGGAGAAGACATCCGCGCGCCCGTCGAGTTCTTTCGGAGCGAGCGGGTCTGACTTCCTCTGATTGGCCGCGAATATGGCGCGCAGGAGTTCCGGGGCGATGTAGGCTGGATCTCCTCTCAGCAAATCGCGCGGTGTGGGCATACGCCCGGCCAACTCGGAATAAGCCGCCCCGAAATTGGTCAGTTTGACTCGGCCATCCAAGGTGAGGCGGATACGCATGGGACCCACGGCACGGTGGACGATATGCAAGGGAGTCCCCATGTCATCCTCGCACTCGTGCGCATAGGCCAAGGCGTCGGCCACCTCGGCGGCAACGTGGACAGCAAAGGGAGTGGGCAGGCGGTACTCCACCGCCGCCGCCAAGTCCAGAAGAGTGAAAAGGAAAGAGCCTTTCGCGTGCTCCATGACGACAAAGGGGGTGCCGTCGTGGACGACGAAATCAAAAACCCGCGCGATTCTGGGATGATGCAGAAACCCCGCGAGCCGAACCTCTTCCGTGGCGCGCGCCCGCGCTTCGCGCCCGGAAATGGCACCAACCTTTTTGAGTATGATGCTACGGCGCTCCTTCTTCTTGAGGTGCCGACGTGATGCGACCAACAGCGTGTCAAAGTCGGGGTGGAGCAAGAGGGGTGCTTCTACGTCATAGCGATAATCCCCTGACTCGAAAGAGAAACGATAATCCCTGTAACGATCCGCCCCCTGGCGAGTCGCTCGCCGGGGGCTATTTCCTGGTGAGGGCATGGTGTGACTCCGGTATGTGGAAGGCTTTGCAGCTAGAGCTACAGAGAGCGTTTGAAGGGGGGAAGGAAGACGACGCGCAGCCAGCCGCCATTGCCATCCGGCGCGTAGAAGCCGCCTACCTCGAACTCACCCGCCCGTAGCGCGCCGCCTTTCACCTCTACCGGGCCGATGCACTGGGCGGGAGTGCCAGTGAGGGCTGAGGAGAGGAAGCCATCGGAGCCCATCACGCTTAACTCGCGGTAACGCAGCAGGCGTGAATCCAGCTCAGAGCGTTTCACGGAGGCGGCGCCTTCGGTGACCTCCCGCAGCAGCATGTCCGCGACGAGTCGCGGGCCATAGGTGCGGGAGGTGGGCGGATATAGGCCGAAGGCGACGCGCAGCCGCGTTGCTTCCTCCGGCGACACCTCCCGGCCCGGGGGCAGCATGTCCGGCGGTAGTCCGGCCTCCAGCAGCAGCGCGCCGAAGTCGTCCAAGTCCGCGAGCACATCCCGCATGGCGCGGAACACCTCGGGACGTGGGCCGCTGGCGCATGCGGCGGGACACAGCAACAGCACAGCCAGCAATGCAGGCGTGAGGGGAAAGGGCCAGGGGCGAGCACGGGCAACACGAGCCCCTATCCGGCGCGCATGGGGAGCGTTCGGCATGGACACCTCGCGAGTTGTGACAACGGGTGGTCGAATAGACCAGCCGTGAACCTTAGTGAGTAGACCGCTAGGTAACATGCGGGACCAACCAAGGGAAGGACCAGCCGACTGCGGGGGTCAACAGGGCCGCCCCGACGTGAGCGGGCGGGAGAGGTGCCGCCCCGTGCGAGCCCTCCCAGGTCCCGAGCTTCGGCTGCCGTCCTCTGGCGCCCTGCCCCCCGAGTGGCGCACCGTGCCCTGATGGGCTTCACCGCGCCGTTGATGCCCCCTCCACGGGCCCAAGGCTCGGCTGCTGCCCCGGTGCATCCACCGCGCCGCCCGACGCTGCGCCCAGCCGCCTGGGGCTCAGACCTAGCGCCCCTGGTTGCGCAGCAATCCGGCCTCTGGAGTTCGCCGGAATTGGCGCGGCTTCGAAGTTCTCGAGCACGGCGCCAGGGCACGACGCCGGGGCTCGGCGGAGGGCGCCAGCAGCGCGGCAGCCGAAGCACGGGCCGGTTGGAGCGCCAACAGTGCGGCAGCGCCACCAGGGCGCGGCGCGAGCCTCGGGCCGGTGGGAGCGCATCAGCGGCGCGGTGGCGGGCACCTACGGCGCGGCAGCCGAAGCTCGGGCCCGTGGAGCCCTCCAGGGCGCGGTGGAAGACCACCGGAGCACGGCAGCCGAGCCTCGGGCGCGTGGAGCGCATCAGCAGCGCGGTAGCGGCACCAGGGCGCAGTGGAGGCCACAGGGCACCAGGGCACGGCAGCCGAGCCTCGGGCGTGGTGGAGAGCACCGGAGTGCGGCACAAACCTCGGGCCGCCTGCTTGGACGCTTCACAACAGCGGCGTTGTGGTGGCGCGGTGGTGGCCCCGGTGGTGGCCCCGGTGGTGGCGCGGTGGTGGCCCCGGTGGTGGCCCCGGTGGTGGCCCCGGTGGTGGCGCGCCTCGCGTTACTTGGTTGCCTGACTATGCGCAGGCCAGTCATCGGCGGCCCACGACTAGCAGCCTGGACACATTCCACAGGGTTGTGTCACTTTGGTGCCTGTCGCTGTATCTGGTGGGTTGTTTGGTCGGGGTTGGTTGCTTGGATGGGTGGCGGGTATGGCGGAGATCGACGTTTGTACGGAGGGGGCTCCCTCCACGGCTGGCGGGCGGGCGGGCGCCTCTGATTGCTGCGGATGTGCCTCTGCGGGTGCGCAGGGTGGTCCAGAGACCAGGGCGCAACCAGCGGCCCGCCCTGCCTCAACTGGCGAGGCTGACCTACTGCGGGCGCTCTACGAGGAAGTGCGGGGCCTGCGCGAGTCCGTGCGCGAGATCACGAACAGGCTCAGCAACGCGGCTCCTGCTCAAGCGGTGCGAGCCGTCTCCATCGAAGCCGCGCAGGCCCTGCTCGGCTGCGGGCGCTCGCGCATCTTCGAGCTTTTGAAGAGTGGCGTCCTCCGTCGTGCCCCGAAGCTTGGGAAGGTGGCCATGATCGACCTGCCCAGCCTCGAAGCTCTCATTGACGGCATCGACCGCGAGCCAGCGCCCAAGCTCAAACGCGAACCAGCGCCCATGCTCAAGCGGCGCCCCGCCCAGAGCAACGCCGGGCGGGGGGAGCGGGATGAAATCCTCAAGCTGATTCGACGAGCCTGATTTGCGCTCGCCGCACCGGCAGCAGTGCCGGGTCGTCGGGGTGCTCCAGTTTGATCGGAATTTTGATCATCGGGGGCACCTTCACGTTGTCGTAAAAGCGTTTCGTTGTGTTTGCCGAGTGGTGGCCGACCACGGCGGCAATCGCGGCCAGTGGGAGCCCTCCCGCCTTGGGCCTTACTTCCTGCCCGCACTCCGAAGCCCAGGTAACGAAGCTGTGCCGGTACTCCCCGAAATTAATCGGCTCGATTCCGAGGGTTTCACAGGCGCGAGTCACAACCCGGCGGATATGACTATCAACCGGCGCAGCCCCTCTCGCCTGTAGCCGCTGCACAGCCGCCAGGGTTTGCCGGTCGATGCTCTGCCGGTGAACGTTCCCGCTCTTGTGGATGAACGTCACCGTTGCGGCGATCTCGCCTTGGTCCTCGAACACGGCAACCTTTCCCTCGCCCTTGGCTAGCCGCTCGATCTCCGTGCCGTGCATCCCTGTCTTGGCGTGGATACACAGCACGTCGCGCACACACTGCACGTCGGTCATGCGCCGCGTTTCCTCCTGCCCGAAGTTGGTGAACTCCCATCCGCTGATGGCTCGATAGAGCCGCTCGGTGGTCTCGATGCTGTAACCCTTCTCCCGCACGGCCTTCTCGGGACGGGTCACGGGCACCTTGAGGGACACGGTGGGGTCTTCGGCCAGGGAGAGGGCCCCTTGCTCCCTCAACCAAGAAGCAAACGACTTGAGCGCCGTAATGCGGTTCTTCCTGGCCGTCTTGTGACGGGCCAACTCCCGCAGCAGTTCCTGGAGGGTGACGGTGCGCAGATCCCTCCCCGAGAGAGCTTCGGCCCACGTCGCCAAGTAGTAGCCGACGTTGCCCACGTACCGCTCGGTGGTTTTTGCCTGCCTCATGGAGTCGAGGAAGCGGCCCACGGTCTCGGCGTTGAGGTGAACGGCGGATTCCTGCTGCTGCTGTCGCGCCTCCCGCTTGGTGCTGTAGCCCTCGGGGTCGCGCATGAAGAGGGCCAGCTCGGCTTCCGCTTCCGTCTCGCTGCGGGCGTCCAGGTGGACGGTATAGGCCCGTCCCTGAACCATCTTCCGCAGCACGAACACCGGACGGCCATCCTTCCCGTTGAACGTCCGCCCCCCCTTCCACTTCCCCGCCCATACCCTGTTGTTGCCCATGTCGTGCGCTCCGGTTTGGTCCGAATTTGGACCCCAGGGAGCACGATTTGGTCCCCAATCGGCATAGGGGGGTAGAGAGGGTAACTCCCTACTCCCCCTGCCACACCACCGGACAGGCGGATCCGCATCCGGCGGTTCGGTTGGTTGAGGTTATCTCTCCCGACGTCCGTTTTCGTTCGC